>JALRGB010000109.1 GCA_023253575.1 Verrucomicrobiales bacterium | reverse complement strand
CGGCGCCGATGCCCGGCCGATCCAGCTGCCGCCGCTCGACCCGGCCACCCGCGAGCAGCCGGGACCCGCTCCCGTGCCGGCCCTGCCGCCGCCCATGCCGGAGCTCGTGCCCACGCCCACGCCGGCGGGCTGATTCAGCCGGCCCGGTCGCACCCGGGCACCGCCGACAGCCGGATTCCTGCGCATACCCCGCCATCTGCCGCAACTGCCGCGTCGCCATCGACTTCGCCTTCGGATCGCTGATCTCATTGAAAAACCGCTCGTTCTTGACCACGTCAGCCCCCGAAAACAGCAGCAAACAATCGGACGGCAGCCCGTCGCGCCCCGCTCGCCCCGTCTCTTGGGAGTGGATGAAGTGGGGTCCATCACCATCTGTAGATACGACCAAAAGACCAGCGGTAGCGGCAGCCAGCGGTTCCGAGTGCCGGGCAGGGACCCCAATTTCTCCACCTCCTCTGCTGGTACAAATTGGCTCAGGGTACGCTCCATTGAATGGAGCGACTCCCGTGCGACAGACTGGCGCTTCCTCGCTCCCATCGCCGCGAGCTTGGAGCGAAACTGCGAAAACTCGGCATGAGGCTGTCTTTTCATGTAAACCATTTACCACCAACTACTTGCAAATTAAATACATAAATCGTTCAGCCTTATATCTTTATGAACTAAACGAGCGCCATTGGCGCCAGACCCCTACCCACTCCCCACCTCCCCATGACCCACACCCCCTTCTCCAGCGCCGATCCCCGAAAGCAAATTCCTTGCAGACGGATCACCGCCAGTCAGCTAACGAGCGACCGATACGGGGAGCGACAGGCAAACGTGGGTGCTGGGCAAAAGGGTTTATTGGATGTGTTCCCAGCAGCGTCAACAAGAGCGATAACGTACTAGAGGACGTGCCAAACCATCCCCATGGTATGAGGTCACGACAAGGAGTATCCGTTGGTAACGGAGGATGGTTTGTAGGCAGCAGGCGGCTAACGATGCCGTTGAATCGGATCAAACAATGGAGGAAGCGTATAATCGATTGTGGAGGAATTCGATTCCGGATAAAATCGAGGAGTTGAGAAGCTGTCCAAGCAGTTGTACCAATTTTACGATGAGAGTGATTGTAGGGAATGATGAAACCCCAATCAATATGGACCTGAAACAAGGTGCTTATACATACAGTTTTCCATCGGGTGAAACGAGCCACAACCCAAATGAATAAGTTATGAAAGCACACGAGAGGCCCAGCAGTGTTGCCAAAAAGGCGAAGAGATTCTTTCTCATAAGTATCCTCACCGTTATGGCAGCGCTTGGAGCGATTTACGCTAAAATAGAATTAGATCCCAAAATGAAGAAAGGATTATACATGGCGTATGAAGAGAAATTTAACCAACGACGCTTACTGTTAGCCAGCAGCAAGCTGGCTGAATCTGATAATGGAACATTGCTGTTTCTTGGAGATCTTGATAGCGTCCCCGGGGGGGGAGGGCGCTATTATCTGGGTCAATATGATGTGGAGGCGGGCATCGTAAAAAGGGTGGATTTGGATCAGGATGAGGCACGACAGCTAGCGGATAGGTGGCGCCGCCTGAAATTTGGGCGGGAGTGGGCCAAGCGAAAACATGTGCCCGAGATAGGTTTGACCCTGAGACAGGGCAAGAAAGTCGTATTTGAGGGAAGCGTTGATGTGCATGGCGGAAGTTTTTGGTACCGAGGATTGCATGATGAATGGGAGAAGGAAAATTTTAATACGAAGGATGAGGAATGTTTAGAGTTTATCCGCTACATAACGCAATTTGCGGACGGCGCATAGTGTGGCTCCGCAAAGCCCGAGACCTCGCGCCGCTTGGGAATAGCTCAATAGCTCACGCTGAACGTGGGCGAAGCTTCGTGAGCGTTCGACAGCCCCGCATCGGTAATTGGCGGTAGTTATCTCATTTATGAATAAATTATTGAGTTGCCGGATTCGGAATGGAAGGACTCGCTGCTGCTAATGTCATTGGAGGTTCCTGGCAGCGATCAAACGGAAGGATCATTTCCCCCGCTAGGTGTATCGTTACAGGAGCCCTTGCTTGGACTTGTGCGGCGATATCTTCCGAACTCTCCACCACTTCAGGCGCGTGACATCTTTTACCGGCTCAGCCGGGAGAAACTTGTGAGAGAACTCAGGCAAGCGATGGGGTTGCCTGCTAAAGCCCGCCAACAACTAACCGTTCAACAACTTGCGTCTGCCAAACTGAACACATACGAGTTGGCGTTAGAATACGAAGCCGACATGGCTGCCAATTCTACAAAGAGGATACATCCACCACCCTCCCTTATCACTCCCGTGGACCACTCGAGCGGCGCATCGACCCCTAGTCCGGCATCAGCATTGGTGCCGGCGCCTTCCATCCATTGGTTGACAATCGTGGGGATTATCTCGTTTGCGATCGCGCTGCTCCAGCTATTCACCAAGCGTCGGAAATGAAGCGGTCGTAGTTGAGTCCCTTACCGGGATGAGTGCTGACTACTCGCACTCAATCGAAGACACCCACCGAATCTCGGTCGTTCAGCCGGAAAAAGTAGGTGTCTGCCAGTGGCGCCTCATGGATAAATGACCACCAGGAAAACCAGGGTTTCAGTGCGGGCGGCATTGACCAGCGCATGGGGGACATCGGCGCGGTAAGTAGCTGAATCGCCCGCATGCAGCAGGTCCTGTTCGCCTGCCGATTCGACTTGAAGCTGGCCTTTGACCACGGTGATGAATTCCCGCGTGCCGGCAAAATGGGCAGCACTGCGCAGAACGCCTTCCTTGCCGAGGGCCACTTCATAAAATTCCACGTCCTTCTCCAGATGCAGAGGACTCAGCGTGCGGATGCGGCAATTGCCGTCGGATCGATAGTGAAACGCGCGGTCATTTTTACGGATCACCGTCACGGTGGCCGCGGCCCCTGGGGAATCGATCAAATCGCCCAGAGACATGCCAAAGGCCTGGGCAATCCGCAACGTAACGGCAAGTGTGGGATTGGCCTGCTCGCGCTCGATCTCACTGAGCATGGACCGACTGACTCCACTGGCACCGGACATAGCTTCGAGCGACCAGCCCCTATCCGCCCTCAACTGCTTGAGCCGCAGTCCTAAATGACGACTCACCGAGTCCTCAGGCAGACCCGCGGACGGAGACGGCATGGCCGCAGAAACGGGAACGGGGCGTGGTTTTTTGAGCCGAACTGGCATGATGACTTATACGATATACAGGAAATACATCTTGCATACAGGAATAGTGAGATCCACGATATCGCACTGAATTCCGATATATCGGACAACTCCCCACCCTGTCATGAAAGCTCTCGTCAAAGCCCATGCGGAACGCGGCCTCTGGCTGCAAGATGTCCCGGAACCTGAACCCGGCATCAATGATGTTCTCATCAAGATCCACAAAACAGGCATCTGCGGCACCGATCTCCACATCTACAAATGGGACGACTGGGCCCGCCAAACAATCCCCGTTCCAATGGTGGTGGGGCACGAATTTGTCGGTGAAGTGATACGAGTCGGCTCCAACGTGAGCGATTTCCACCCGGGTGAAATTGTCAGCGCGGAAGGCCACGTGGTCTGCGGCCGTTGCCGGAATTGCCTCGCCGGGCGTCGACATCTCTGCAAGGACACCGTAGGCATCGGAGTCAACCGGCCCGGCGCCTTTGCCGAATTCATTAGTGTGCCCATGACCAATGTCTGGCACCACCGCGACGGGGTGGACGAGGAAGTAGCGGCGATCTTCGATCCCTTCGGCAACGCAGTCCATACCGCGCTCGCCTTCGAGGTGCTGGGCGAGGATGTACTCATCACCGGCGCTGGCCCCATCGGCATTATGGCCATCCCGGTGGCCAAACATGCCGGTGCCCGCCACGTCGTCATTACCGACGTCAATGACTACCGGCTTGATCTCGCCCGGCAGATGGGAGCGACCGTGGCCCTGAATGTCACCAACGGCTCATTGGACGAAGTCCAACGCGACCTCGGCATGAAAGAAGGTTTTGATGTCGGCCTGGAAATGAGCGGGAATCCTTCCGCTTTGCGCAGCATGGTCGACCACATGTGTCACGGCGGCAAAATCGCCATGCTCGGCATTCCCAGCAGTCCGATCGAGATTGATTGGAACAAGGTGATTTTCAACATGCTCACTCTTAAAGGCATCTACGGCCGTGAGATGTATGAAACGTGGTATCAGATGAGCGTCATGCTAGAAAGCGGGCTGAATCTTAAACCCGTCATCACCCATCGGTTCCCCTACACCGAGTTCGAGCAGGGCTTTACCGCCATGGAATCCGGCTCCTGCGGGAAAGTGGTGCTGGACTGGAACCTATAATCCCTGCCATTTTCACTCCTATGAAATCATGAACCCCCATTTCGCTCCACATCTCTCACTCCAGCTCGACGCCATCCGCGCCGCCGGAACCTGGAAACGCGAACGCCATCTCAGCACGCCCCAAGGTATTCGTGTTCAAGCCAATGGGGGACCACCCGTACTGAATCTGTGCGCCAACAATTATCTCGGCCTCGCTCAGCATCCGGAGGTGAAAGCCGCCGCCCACGCCGCCTTGGACCGTTGGGGCTACGGACTGGCCAGCGTGCGCTTCATCTGCGGCACGCAGGATGTCCACCAGCAGTTGGAAGCCAGTCTGACCAGTTTCCTTAAAACAGAAGATACGATCCTCTATTCCTCCTGCTTCGATGCCAACGGCGGTTTATTCGAGACCCTCCTCGGCCCAGAAGATGCTATCATCAGCGATGAATTAAACCACGCCTCCATCATCGACGGAGTGCGGCTCTGCAAGGCCCAGCGGTACCGTTACAAAAACTGCAGCATGGCGGACCTTGAAGCCCAGTTGATCGCAGCCGATGCGAAAGGAGCCCGCTTTAAACTCATCGCCACCGACGGCGTGTTTTCCATGGATGGCTTCATCGCCCCGCTAAAGGAAATCTGCGATCTCGCAGACCAATACCACGCCCTGGTCATGGTGGATGATTCCCATGCGGTCGGTTTTCTCGGCCGCCAAGGACGAGGTACTCACGAGTATTGCGGGGTCATGGACCGGATCGATATCCTGACCGGCACCCTCGGCAAGGCACTCGGCGGAGCCAGCGGCGGCTACACCAGCGGACGGAAGGAAATCATCGACCTCCTACGACAGCGCTCCCGTCCCTATCTTTTTTCCAATACCCTCGCCCCCGCCATCGCTGGCGCTTCGTTGGCGGCCATTGAACTCCTGAAACGCGACACCTCCCTGCGCGATCAACTTGAGCAGAATGCCCAGTTCTTCCGGCAGGAAATGACCGCCGCGGGATTTCAGCTGGCCCCAGGATCACACCCCATTGTGCCCGTGATGCTGGGTGATGCGGCCTTGGCCACCCGGTTCGCCGAAGCCATGCTGGCCCGCGGGGTTTACGTGATTGGATTCAGCTATCCAGTGGTCCCTCAAGGCAAGGCCCGCATCCGCACCCAGCTCAGCGCCGCCCACACCCGCGAAGACCTTGAGTTGGCCGTACAGGCCTTCATCGCGGTGAAACAGGAACTCGGCCTTTAAACAAAAACCCATTCTCCTTCGTGGACATCGTCATTCGTGGACGCCCACCGCATTTCGGACATGCAGCCGAAAAAAAGTGGGGGTCTGCAATGGACGTCGGCAATGGGTGTCATGAGCGCCTAGCTCATCCACGGAGGGGATGGTGCCATGGCGTACCATTGGGTTGGTGTGGCCCCATTGGGGCAAATTGTACGATGATTGTTTCCGGTAGGGAGTCCCTCTGCCGCATTTCCGGTACCTGGCCCGGCCACCGCGTTCCCGATCTCATGCCCTGAAGGGGCATCGCATACCAGCCTAGGGTGCGAACCCTGGGAATCCTCCCGGAAAAATAAACCCGCGTTCTGAAGGAACGCCGCATAACCGCGGGCCTCGGACCTCGATCACGGGACGCCCTAT
>JALRGB010000056.1 GCA_023253575.1 Verrucomicrobiales bacterium | reverse complement strand
TCTATCTTTCAAGGTTACGCACTTGAGTTTGGCAGCAGTCACCGCTTCTGTGCATAAGTATGATTAATCCGAAGTGTCCGATGTGCGAAATGACAGATGTACTCCAACATCCTGCTCATTATGAATGTGAAACCTGCAGTTATGAGTGGGCCCGCGGGGACTTTTTCGATGAACCGGAAGCGGAGCGCGTCGTCAAGGACGCTTATGGCCATGTACTGGCGGACGGCGACATTGTTGCCATGATCAAGGATCTAAAACTCAAAGGTTCTTCTGAAGTCCTCAAAGTCGGCACCAAATCGAAGCCGATCCGCCTTGTTGAAGGGGACCACGAAATTTCGTGCAAGATGAATGGCATGGCCATCGGGCTGAAGGCGTGTTTTGTGAAGAAAGTGGTCAGTTAGGCGGCATTTTTTCCGGCCCTGGGTCTAGCACGACGCGGAATCCGATGTTGGATTCCTGCTGGGCGACGGGCACGGCACTGCGGAAGCTACTCAGCAGGGTGTTCTTTTTATAATCGGCCCAGCTTCCGCCGCGCACTACGCCATAAGTGCTATAGTTGCTGGTGGTGGTGCCTCCGCCAAAATCTTCCGCGACCCACTCCCAGACGTTGCCTCCGAGATCGTAAAGCCCGGAAGCCGAGGGCAGAAAACTGCCAACGGGCGAAGTAAACGTGAAGGCGTCCGTCCCCGGAAGCAACCGGTCACCCGCCTTTTCAAGGGAGACTTTACCCGCCGCGGATTGATCGGCAAAATTGCCGCTTTGTGGAGGTGGAGGCCAGACGTACCCCCAAGGATACACGCCACGAATCCGCGAATTCCGCTCCATCGGGGTCGTACCCCGTTCGTTTGGAACCCCGGCGGCCAAGCTCCATTCCGCGTCCGTCGGGAGCCGGTAAGCCCAGCCCGGCTCGAGTCTTCCTTCTGCAATCTCTTTACTGGTCAGCCATTTACAAAACATCTGGGCATCTTCACGATCCACTTGCACCACCGGATGGTCCGGCCCTTGATCCAGATCCGTGGCATGTACCCGGCCAGTCGCGGCTAGGAAAACCTCGTAATCACGCACCCGCGTCTCCCAAATGCTGAATTGCAATCCGCCCATCGGCCGAAAGATCTGCCCCAGCCCGTTCTGCCATTCCTGATCAAACATAGCCAGCAAACTGCGTTCCATCACGGCCTCCAACTCGAGCCGCTTCGCCGGATTAATTTCTCCTTCTAGGCGCCGCGCGTGATGCCCGCCCAGCCGCACCTCAAAGACCACTGGTCCCACCAGTCGGCGTGACAATGTCAACGGCGTGACCCCAATCAAAGTGTCTCCTTCGTACACGTCCGCCCCCGCCGGCGTGGAGGTCAGGACCACTTCGCCAAATTGCCGCAACCCTGCCACCAGCCGAAAGGACAAATGATCACGAGTCGTATCATCCCTCGTCGGACTGATGCCTTCCCCCACTTCCTCAATCCGATAATAATGATCAACGCTGAAAAATCCGCGCCTCCGATCGGCCTCCTCAATCCACGCCCGGTACGTCTCCGCATCCCGCCGCGGCACAAACACAATAAAACTCGTCGCCGCCTCCCCCGGAGGCCTCCACGGCAAAACTTCCCCCTCGCGAAATTGCCCGTCATGCGCCTGCACGAAACACTCGCGCGTCGTCGGCAACACCGCCACATGCTCAGCCCCACGCGGCTGAAAAACTAGCCCTAAACTATTGCGCCACGGCTGGCCCGCCTGCGGGGGGTTCCAAAACTCGAGCGGGGTCGCCAACTCGGAAGCCTGGTTTTCCACAATATTCGCAATGCGGGTCACTTCGCGATACTCCGCCAGCCGCAGCGTGACCGGAACCGGCCCCGCCGGCACATCTACCACCTCCAGCGGCGTCACGCCTCGCCGCTCACCCGCAATCCATACTTCCGCCCCCGCCGGATCCGTCGTCAACCGCAACCGCCCCACCTCCGGCAGCGGTGGCAATGGAGGCCCCACAAAAACAAATTCTTCCGGACCAACCATCACCTCCTCACTCGCCGCCGGCTCGACCCGGTTTCGAAAATCCCCTCGACGCCAGCCCCCCGGCTCCCACCCCGCCCACACCAATAGCCCAACCCCCGCCGCCGCCAACCACACCCGCTTGCGCACCACCACCGCCCTCGCCCGCTTCCGCCCGCCATGCAATACCCGCCGCAAATCCTCCGCCATATCATGCGCATCCGGATAACGATCGCTAGGGTCCGGCGCACACGCCCGACAAATCACTTCGTTCAACGCCCGCCACTTCTTCCGGTCGCCCACCCGCGTCATGTCATCCGGCAATGCCGGAAACTCCAGCCGGTCCTGTCCCGTGCTCAATTCATACAAAACCATCCCCAACGAATACGTGTCCGCTTGCGGCGTACCTGGCCCTTCAGGTGGCACAAACCCCTCAGTCCCAACATACGTTCGCTGCCCATAGGCCGCCACTAACCCGATGTCAGCCAGCTGCGCCACCCCGTCAATAAAGACCACATTCGACGGCTTCACATCACGATGAATCAACCCATGCCGGTGCAAATGCGCCAGCGCGTCCGCCAATAACAACCCCACCTCAATCACCGTATCCAATCCCAAATGCGCGCTGTCCTTCTTGTCAGTCCCCAACGTGCGCGCCTCATACTCAGCCGGAATAATCGCACGCCCCGCATACCGGTCGTCCGCTAACTCCATCACACAAAAATAAAACCCCTGCTCCGCATTCCTCCCAACATGCAAAATGTCAATCAAACCAGGATGGCTGCGCGAAATAGGCTCAAAACTCCGAATCCCCTCAAATTCCCGCTCAAACGTCCGCTCCATCTCAAAGTCAGCACGCCGCACCACTTTGACCGCCCGTAAGACCCCCGTCACCGCCCGCGCCATCCACACTTCCCCATACGACCCACGCCCAATGCATCGCAAAACCTCATGGTCAGGAATGCACGGCGGCGCCAACGGCGGTGGGGGAATCGACATAAAATCAACCCCATACTCAGCCGGAAGGCGGCCCGGCGCAATCACCGAGGCACCCGAGATCGCATCAGCCAGTTTCTCAGCCGCCACCATCCATACCCTGATCATTCGGGTCGCACGGCGCGTGCTGAGTACGCGACCGGTCTCGCCCGTCCTCGCCAGCGCCCACCTCACCGCAGATCGTATTTTGTGCATGTCGAACGCCCATTCCGCCGCATGATAACCTTCGCATCCCGAACCTCCCGCATCCATGACCCGAATCCATGTCACTGACTCTGCTTCACACCGCCGATTGGCAGCTGGGAAAACCTTTTGGCAGTCTGCAGGACGAAGCCAAACGCCACCGTCTGCAGGACCAGCGGTTGCGGACGGTGCGCGCCATGGCCGCCACCATCGATCAGACGCAAGCGTCCTTACTGCTGGTAGCCGGTGATCTATTTGACTCCCCACATGTCACCAAAGCCACCATCTCATCAGCGTGTGCCGCTATTGGCTCGCTGCGAATCCCGGTTTTTGTCATTCCTGGGAACCACGATCACGGCGGCCCAGACAGCTTGTGGGAACAGGAGTTTTTCCAGCGGGAAAAACAAGAACTCGCCCCCAACCTGCATGTCCTTCTGACCCCGACACCGGTCATTCTAGACTCGGCCATCCTCTTCCCTGCCCCCCTGCTGCGCCGTCATGAGCCAGGCGACCCCACGGCCTGGATTCGCCAAGCCCTACACGACCCTTCGCTGCCAGATGACCGCCCACGCATCGTCCTCGCCCATGGCACCATCCAAGGGTTTGGTTCAGTCCAAGAAGAAGATGACGGCCTGCTCTCCGTCGCTAACTGGATCGACCTCTCCAGCCTGCCAATCGAGGCCATCGATTATATCGCTCTGGGTGACTGGCATGGAACCAAACAAATCAACGCCAAAACATGGTACAGCGGCACCCACGAGACTGACCGGTTTCCCAAAGGCGAAACCAATGACCCGGGCCACGTGCTCCGCGTCACCCTGACCCGAGGCCAGCTGCCAGTCGTGGAAAAAATCCCCCGTACCACCTGCCAGTGGAAACAATTAGCGTTCCGCTTCTCCGATGACGCCAGCCTCGATCTGCTCTCCGCCCGCCTCGATGCCATGGTCGCCACCCGTGGCGATCAGCACCTCGTCCTGCTGTCGCTTGAAGGAACCCTCGGCCTCGAGGCCGCCGCCCGGCTGGAATCACTGCTGGAAACATGGAAAGAACGTCTCGTGCGCCTCAAACTCGATCAGCGCGTAACCATCGCCCCGTCCGAAGACGAGGTCGCCGCCCTGACCCGCCGCACCGAGGACCCACTCATCTCCAGCGTGGCCACCCAACTCGTCGCGAAAATCCATGGCGACACCGAGGAAGCCGCCATCGCCCGGCTCGCCCTGCGCGAATTGCACGCCGCCATGGCCTGAAGCCGCCAACGGCCCGCTGCCGACTGCCTCCCCCCATTCTTTGCCCCCGTCATCACCGTCCACCGCCCCCCATGCGTTTGTTGTCCATCACTGTGCGGAACTACCGCATCCACCAAAACCTGACCGTGACATTCGAGCCCGGCAGAAACCTGATCGGCGGCCGGAATGAATCTGGCAAAAGCACTCTCGTGCAGGCCGCTCACCGCGCCCTTTTCCTCCGCGCCAAAACCGGGGGCAAAATACAAAAAGAAATGGTCTCGACCATTCACCTCAGCGATCCGGAAGTCGTCCTCCATTTCGAGGCCGCCGGCCGCCAGTGGGAACTGGAAAAGCGATTTGCTGTCTCTAGGGGCAGCACCCGGCTCACCAGCCAAGGGCAGGTCACGCTGCTCGATGCCGAGGCCGACGATGGCGGTGCGAACCTTCCTGCTCATGGATCCTCCCAAGACGATACGCCAAGACGATACGGGCCCGGCAGAGCAGCCGGCTCTGCCGCCGCAGACCGCGGCCAGCCACGGGAAAAAGGCCGACGGACCTTCCCGGGGATTCCATAGTGTGGCCCCGGAAACCCGTTGCGTCCACGGGCTTTTCTCGGGGCGGCTTGAACTTTTGCGGCCCGTCAGGCGGCCAGGTTCCTACTGCACATCGATGAGTTCGACGAGGAAGTGGAGTGTGGCGTTGGGCGGGATTGTGCCGGGGATGCCGCGGCTGCCGTAGCCCAACGAGCCGGGGATCTCGAGTTCGATCATGCCCCCCTCGCCCACCAGTTGCATGCCTTCGGTCCAGCCCGGAATCACCTGGTTGAGCGGAAACGAGATCGGCTCCCGCCGCTGGTAGGAACTGTCGAACACCTTCCCGCCGTCGAGCCAGCCGTGGTAGTTCACCTTCACGGTGTCGCTGGCCCGCGCCATGCCCCCGGCACCCTTGCGGAGCACGCGGTAGCGAAGCCCCGAAGGGGTGGCGGTGAACTCGACGGCCGCGTCGGCATCGATCGCGCCGGCGCCGGGGGGAAGCTGGGGATGAGGGGCATCGGCGGCCATGGAAGACTCCAGGGTGAAACAGGCGAGGGAAGCAACGATCACGAACCAGACACGGGAAGCGAGGGACCGCATGGGGGAAGGCTCCAAGGAAGGAAAGGCAGGATCTCGACTCGCTCAACACGCAGACCGGGGTTGTCTGTGCCATCTCGCCGGACGTTCGCTCCGGGCATCCTGCCCGTCGCTCACTCGGAGGAAACCTCGCTTCACCGTCCTGGCTCCGCTCGGTTTCCTACGCCGCTCGATTGGCACAGGCAACCCCTCCGACCGACCGAACGGGCGAAAGAGACCGAGCAACCGGCCGGGAATCTACTCTGAATCAGCCCGGTCGTGCGAGCAAGGCCTCGATCGCGTCCGGCTCGATCGGCACGTCGGCACAGAGATCGACGGGGCCGTTTTCGGTCACGAGCACGTCGTTTTCCAG
>JALRGB010000054.1 GCA_023253575.1 Verrucomicrobiales bacterium | reverse complement strand
GGTTCTTCGGATGGTTCTGAAGGGGTGGAGGTCGAAGACGAGGGGACTGGCGGTGGGTGGAGGGCGATCCACTGGGAGTATTCCGGTGAGTTCAGGAAGTCGGCGAAGGCGGGGCCGCGGGTGGCGGGTGGTGGGGTGAAGACTTGGCCGAATTTTTCGTGCATGGATGCGAGTTCGGCGGTGGCGGCGGCGAATTCCCGGCGGGTAATCAGGATTTTCAGGCGGGTTAGCAGGGCATTGATGAAATCCGGTTCCATCGACAAGGCGATGTCGACGGCCAATTCGGCTCCGGCGTCGTTTCCGGCGGCCAATCGGCTGCTGGCGCGCAGGGTGGCGAGGTGGGCATCGGGCCCGCCGAGGCTTTGTTCGACGCGGTCTAGGCATTTTTCCAGGGCCGACGGATCATTTTGTAAGAAGTGGAGGTCGATGGAAAGCAAGTCGGCCAGCGGTTCATGGGCGTAGAGGGTGCGGGCTTCTTCGAGGGTGGTCAAATAGGCGGGGGCTTGGGGCTCGAGCATGAGGACTTGCAAGGCGGCCATGAGGACCGGGCGTTGGGCGCGCAGGGAGCTGGGGAGTTGGGGCCAGGCGGCGGCGACGGCGGCCGGGTTGCGTTGCCGGAGGGCGGTGTCGAAGGCGGTCATGACGGCTGGATCTGCGGTCTTGTCGACGCCGAAGAGGCGATCGGCGAGCGTGCGGTCGGCCGCGGGGGCCAGGGCGAAGAGGATGGCGCGCAGGCTGTCCGGAACGTCCAGTCCGGTGGCATGATTATAGATATTGGCGAGGCTGGCGGTGCCGGTGGTTTCGTCGAAGCGGGCGAAGACATCGAAGTAAGTCACGGCGCCATTGGGGAGCAGGCACCGCACCAAGGCGGCGGTCCCAGAGGGGGTTTCATGGAGGCGGAGGAAGACGGCCCGGACGTCTTGTAGGGCGGCAAACAGCTGGGCTGGGTTGGCGCGCAGGCGCTGGACCAAGCTATTGCGGAAATCCGTCCATTTGGGGTTTTCCTCCCACTGGATCCCTCCAAAGGCGATTTCCATCATTTGATTGAGATCGAGATCGCGGGCGATGGCGTCGAACTGGCCGGCATTCAACTGAGCGGCGAAGGATTGGGCAAATTCGACAACCGCCTCTCGGCGGGCGGGGGTGAGCGGGCGCGGATCGGTGCCGGGAAGTGGACCGCGGGTCGGGGGGAGCGGGGGGGGCGATTCGGAGGAAACTCCGGTTTTGGGTTTGCAGGACGGCAGTACTGTAAAACACAGAACGGCCGACAAGACGAAAATGGCAGAAGGGCGCATGAGATGAACAATGACGGCTCCGGGCGCCGCGTCCAATTCTCTTGCCTCATCCGAGACTTGGCGAAACGTGATTCTTTCTTTTTCTGCACTCTGAATTTTTTGACCCATGACGACATCCATGATCCATCGCTGCCTGCTGCATGTTTGTTTTGTTTTCATCGGGTTGATGGGGCCGCTGGCGCAGGCTCATCGCATTGACAGCTTGAGTGCGACGGCGGATTTCAGTGCTGACGGTCGTGAGATGTCGCTGGAGGTGAGTGCGGAAGCGGTGCGGATTTTAGGGCGTACCGAGGGATTGTCGATGTTGCCGCGTTTTCAGGCGGGAGGGGCGGCGGCTGAGGAAGTGGCGGCCGAGGTTTACGCGCGGGCGGCCGGCTATTTTTCGCCGCGTCTGGAAATCTGGTTTGACGGTCGGCCAGTGCCGTTTCCGTCCTTGGTTTTTTCGCGGGTGGAGGTGGAGGAAAAAGACGCGGTCGATCCGGCCCTGACCTCGGCGGCCTCTGATCAGAAGCATGTTTTTATTGTTGGACGATGGTCTGGGCCGGTTCCGGTGGGGGCCACGACTTATCAAATCAACGTGACGGGTGACAGTGTGGTGGCGGTCGGTCACAAAGTGGCTGGTCAGCCGGTGGGGCGGTTGATTCCTCAATTTACGGGGATGCAGAGTCGGCCGTTCAGTGTGCCGGTGGCGGCGGGGGCGGAGGCGGGCGAGGAAGTGGCGGTGGCGGCGGCGGTGGAAGTGGCGCGGGCGGCAGCTCCCGGACTGGAGCATGGGTTCTTTTATTATGTTTATCAGGGGTTTCTGCATATTTTGCCGATGGGGTTGGATCATATTTTGTTTGTGCTGGCGCTTTTTTTGCTCGCGACCAGCCTTCGGCCGTTGTTGATCCAGATTACGATGTTCACGGTGGCGCACAGTCTGACGCTGGCGTTGGCGATGTTGGAGATTGTGCGGTTACCGGACAAGCCGGTGGAGGTGTTGATTGCGGCGAGTATTGCCTTGGTGGCGGTGGAAAATTTGTTTCGTGACACGCTGAGTCGGTGGCGGCCATGGGTGATTTTTGCCTTGGGACTTGTTCATGGTCTGGGGTTTGCGGGTGCTTTTAAAGAATTGTTGGGCGGTGTGCCGGACGGTGATTGGGCGGGTTTTGTCGGGATGCTGGCTGGTTTTAATATTGGGGTGGAGCTTGGTCAGCTGGCGGTGGTGGGACTGGCCTTTGCGGTGGTGGGGTGGGCGTGGAAGCGGTCGTGGTATCGACGGGTCGTTGTCATTCCGGCGAGTGTTGTCATTGCTGGATTTGGCCTGTATTGGGCGCTGACGCGGGCTCTGGAGACAGCGGGCTGAGCGGAGCGGGGGCTTTCCTCCCATGGG
>JALRGB010000636.1 GCA_023253575.1 Verrucomicrobiales bacterium | reverse complement strand
GCGGCGAATGCGATCACGCCTTGTGGTGCCTCGCTGCGGGCACGTTCCTCGAGACGCTTGCGTGCGACTTCTTGAATGGTGATCCGCGATGCGTGCGCGAGTTGTTCTCCTTGGCGGCCGTAGAGGGCGACGACGCTTTCGCGGGCCTGACGGACGACCGGCCGGAATTCAGCCATGGTACGGCGGGCGGCTTTTTCATTGCGAGCGCTGCGTGGGCGGTCGGGATCTTGTCCTTGGAACCACGGGCCGCTGGGGTTGGCTTGGCCATCGGGGGCGGGGCCGCCATCTTGTTGCATGCGTTGCATCTCTTTCATGAGAGGACCGAAAAAGTCTTCACCGAAGAGCTGCTCGAGGTCTAGTCCTGGGAACAATTGTTCCATTTGCTGGCGCATTTGTTCCGCAGGGTCGCTGGCCTGCGGGCGCGACGGACGCGACTGGCGCTGGTTGCGCGGGGTGGGGGAATTGTCATCCGGCAGAGCCTCGACTCGACCCCGTTTCCGAGGGGGTTCAGCCTCGTTGTTCATGCTTTTCTGAAAGTCTTCCAGGGCGCGGTTGAACTGCTGGCGCTGATCATTGTCGAGGGTGGAGCCGAATCCTTCGAGGAAGCGACGCAATCCTTCGCTGCCGCCTTGATTTTGGATCGGACGGGGCGCGGTCTCGGCTGCAAGCGGGGCGAGGGTGGTGCTGACGGCGAGCAGGGCGGCGCCGATCAGGCTGGGGCGAAAAAGTGATGGATTCATGGGATGGGGAATAGGTAAGACGGTGGAGCGGGAGGGGTAATGATCGTCGTGACTACTTGGTCATGAGGTCTTTAGCTGCGACGAGGGTTGTTTTAAATTCGAGTGTCTCCTGACCGCGCTCGATGGTCAGGGTAATTTCGTCGCCGGGTTTTAATTTGACGACTTGCGAGATCAGGCCTGAGCCGTCGTCGACGCCGAGACCATTTACTTTGGTGATGACGTCACCGACTTTGACGCCGGCTTTGCGGGCGGGTGAGTCATCGACGACTTCGTCGACCATGGCTCCGGACAATTCGGACGGGCTGATGGAGACCCCGAGCATGGGTTGATTAGGATTTGGGCCTTCGGCGGGGGCGGCTTCTGGCCGGGGTTTGCGATTGGGGCGTTCGCGGTCGCGCATGCCGAGCCGTCCCCATTCATCACCTTTCATGAGCCGGTCCCAGTTTTTCTCAAACGCTTCCATGGGGACGTGGCGGTTTTCGGCGATGCGCCAGCCGATGGAGGAATGGATGCCGATGAGTTTGCCGTCCAAATCAAAGAGTGGACCGCCGGAATCTCCGCCAGAGAGGGTGCAGTCGCTGACGATGAAGCCGTCGACATCTTTTTCCAGAATGCGGCCGAGACGAAGTGGAGCGGAGCGATCGACCTCATATCCACCGGGATGGCCGAGGGCGAGCGCCCAGTCACCTTCTTTGATGGAGCCTGGTTCGGCGCGGGTGACGTGCGGGTAAGTGCCGGGATCAGTAATCTGACCGAGGGCGGCGTCCCGGCCGTAAGCTTTGCCTAGGGATTTGGCTTTGACCTTGTCGCCATTTGATAAAATGACTTCGAATTCTTCCCCGACGGCTTGGAGAACGTGGGCGGCGGTCAAGATGAGTCCGTCCGCACTGACAATGACACCGCTGCCGGAGCCCATGGCGGCATCAACGCCTTTCGCTTGGGCAGCCTCGAAATCCGGGACAATGGCGACGACGGAGGAAGCGACTTCGGAGGTTACCTTGATGATGCGTTCCTGACGTTCACGCAGTGACGCGGGCGCCTCAGCATGAGCTGGAAGAGCGGTCGTCAGCAGAACGCCCAGCACAGTGGCTCGCAGAACCTGAGGAAAAATGGGCACAATAGCTTTCATGGGGAAATGGACGATGATGGCAGTTCCAAGATGATGGGTGATGGTGGCTTCGGTCCCGACAGGGAGCGAGTCATCAATGATTACGTTACGAGAGCGCAGAAGTGGCACTCATTTGTTTGGAAATTACGAGGGGCTCGAATCCCGCGACGGGGGCTTGGCAGCGGCCAGACAAGGGTAGTGCGGCGGCGATCACTCGGATTAATTAGCAATAAAGGATGCGTAAGACAATTGAAATCAATGGAATGCGATAAAAGTAGTGTGCGGTGGGATTCACCCAGCCCCGCCAAGGGTATTCCCTTACCCCTCCTTCGAGTCTGCCGGGACACCGAGAAATTTTTCTCGGCATTGCACGACGGCTTCCAGCATGCGCTCGGCTTCCTGACGCAAACCGTCCTCGAGGCTCGAGGCCGCGCGGTTGTGCCGCCGGTAAAGTCTGGCCAGATGATCCCGGATTTCATCCGTACTCATGCCCGCATGAATGTCACAGAGCGCTTCCGGATTGACCAACGCGGAAGCGGCGGCCGCCGCGGGAGCGGGGGTAACGGTGGCTTGCGTGCGAGTGGCCGCGGGTGGGGGCGCGGGTGGGGTGGACTGTTGAGCGGCGGGGGGCGCGGTTGATGACCGCGGCAGAATGACTGCCGGTGTCGGAGTAGGTGCTGACGTTGTTTTTGGTGCGGGTGTGACTTTTG
>JALRGB010000635.1 GCA_023253575.1 Verrucomicrobiales bacterium | reverse complement strand
TTTCCACGGGCGGCGCGGTTTCTGCGGGCGGCGCGATTTCCACGGCTGGTTTGGGCTTTGGCCGTGGGGGGCGGGTTGTTTTGGCGGGTGGGGTGGGCCGTGGTTTCGGTTGATCGGGGAGGAGGGACTGGCGGAAGATGGCGTGCAGTGGGGCTTCGGGCCGCAGCATCCAGGTTTCGGGGAGTTCGCGGTGGGTGGACGAGACGAGGGCGCTGAGGAGGGGGGCTGCTTCGGGGACGGTGATGATGACATCGGCGGCGGCGAGCAGGCTGTTGTCTTCGGGCATGGAGGTAGTGGCGCCGCCGCCGAAGCGTCGGAAGTACCATGGCAGCGGGTATCCGCTTTCTGGGTGGATGATGAAGACGTTAAATTCCTTTGGATTTGGGCCGTGGATTTGGGCGGCGGCATTGACTTTTTGGACGAGGCGCAGCACGTCGGCCGAGGTATGGGAGTAGGCGTATGGATTGTGGCTGTTTTCTGACGGCCACAAGAAATTCTGGCGCCAGACTTGGCCGCCGAGGTAGGTGGTGGTGGCGAGCAGGAGTGCCCAGACGGCGAAGTGGTAGAGTCGTCCCCAGGGGGCGGCCAGCAGGGTGGCGGCTCCGATGCCGGCTAGGAGGATGAGGGCGTGGCTGGCGCCGAGAATTGTCCACGGCGTTTTGTAGGCGATGAATGAATACCCGCAGAGCAGGGCGGTGGCGTAGAGGGCGAGGAACCGCTGCAATCGGACGTTTTCGTAGCGGGACGGGCGGGCGAGGAATCCTTTGCCTGCTCCGACGACGGCCAGCAGCACGAGTGGCCATTCGCCGCTGAGGAAACCATCGGCGTCGCGACGGCCCCAGATCAGCGAAAGGTACCACCACCAAGGTTTGGCGTGGCCGGCACCCTCGGCTCGTTTGGCGTATTCGACGTAGCTTTGCAGCGACTCGAAAAACCGGCTGGGCTGGCTGAGGAATCCGGAGAAGACGAAAAACGAGACGGCCCCGGCGACGAGCAGGCCGAGGGCAAGGTGGACGGCAATGGTGGAGCCGGCGCGGCTGGAGCGCCGGTTGATCTGACCGTACCCGGTGCCGCTGTGAAACAATTCGAGAATGGCCGTGGCCAGAATGGCCAGTCCCGCGGCGATCAGCTGGATCAAAAACGTTTCCTTGGTGACGTGCATCAGTCCGACGGCGGCACCGGCCACCGCCATCCATCCCGGATGCCTCGTCAGCGTGTAACGCCAGCCCGCGGCGATGGCGAGGGTGGTCATGAAGACGAGAGGGACCTCCATGATGTAATACCGGCTGTAGTAGACCAGCATGGGCGAGACGGCCGAAAACAGCATGGCCCACGCCGCACTGCCACGCCCCAGACCGTCAGCCATTAACCAGATGAGCAAGACCAGACCCAGCGAATACAAAGCCGGCGTCAGGCGCAAAATATATTCCCCCAGCTCAGCCGGCGAGTCGGTGCCGCTGAGCCAGCAGAGCACACGCGTCGAATAAACAAGAAGCGGGCCGTGGCCGTCAGCTTGATGATATTCATACTCGCCACCCGATAGCATGGGCGCGAGGTAGATTTCAGCCTGGACGGCTTCATCCGTGTGCAGGACCCGCTGATCGAGCGCGATGAAACGGGTCAGTAGCGTGAGGATCAAGGCCACGAAAAACAGCCCGGCGGCCGTAGAGATTTGCGCGGCGGCGGTGCGAGGGGGCGGGGTGTTCAGGCGAAGAGCCACAGGCGAACGAAGCAATCAGGAGTCAGGACACGCGCGCTCCATCTGGAACGCATCATCGCTACCATGGCGGCAGGCTCCAGCCGTGCAAGGTGGAATGGCGAGCCGGGCGGTCGCGCCGACGGCTTCTTCAGCGGTCGGCCATGCGCCGTGCGACGGCGCTCGAAATCAACGCATGCAGCATCTCGAGCCGCGGCAGAACGGCGCCCGCCGCACGCGCGCGCTGTAATGGTTGGGCCCAGATGCTGTCGACTTCCACATCGCGGCCTTCCATGTAATCGATCAGGCTGCTGGGGCGATACGGTCCGATCTGGGCGGTAGTGGCGAGATATTCATCGACGAGGGAGGTGGGCAGCGGGTGGCCGCAGGCGGCGGCGGCCTGCCTGACTTCTTCCATGATGGCTGCGGCTTGTTGGCGGAGCCATGAGTCATTCATGATGATGGATGTATCCACTCCACCGGCGGCAATGGCGAGGCCGTTGAAGGCGATGTTCCAAGTGAGTTTGAGCCATCGGGAGCGGGGTAGACAGTCCGAAACTTGGCAATCGACGCCGGCGCTGGCGAGCAGCGAGCCGAGGGCGCGGGTGGCGGGTTGGGGTGGTCCCTGAGGATCGCCGATAATGACGAGGCCCTGCGCGGAGTGGTCGATGACACCCGGGGCCGTGCGATTGATGCAAACGTAGCACAATCCCCCGATGACGCGTTCCGGGCCGAAGTGATCGGCAAGGAATTCCTCATTACCGAGTCCATTTTGCAGGGTGAGCAGTTTGGTGTCGGCGTGCAGTAGCGGGCGGATCAGACCGGGCAACGCGGCGTTGGCGGTTGATTTGAGGGCGATGATGACTACGTCACACGGGCCAATTTCCGTGGTGGTAGCATGAATGTGCGGGGCCGGGAGGTGAAAGTCTCCCTTGATGCTGCGGATGTGCAGGCCATGCGCGCGGACGGCTTCGAGGTCTGATCGTAGGAGAAAATGGACATCGAGGCCGACTTGGGCCAGGCGGCTGCCATAATATCCTCCAACCGCTCCGGCGCCAATGATGGCGAGGCGCGGATTTGAGGGCAGGACTTCCATGAGTGACTGGTGGGGGCGGCGTGATTACACGCTGGCCGCGATCATGGTAAAAACTGGCTGGATCACGCAGAGTAGACCGGGCACCGCGTCGCTGGTGGCCGGGATGATTTCCGCACGGCAGCGGCCGACCGGCATGCCGTCGGCATCGAAATAGACAGTTTCGCGTTCCCACCGCCGCTGGGCATTCAGTTGTTCCGAGACCTCGCGGCTGAATCCCGCGGGATCCTCAGGGCGGAACAAGCGATAGAGGGCCACTCCTTCCAGACTGTCGCCATCGGTGGCAAGAAAGCGGATGGCCGCCGGGTTGGCAGCCCGGATGCGGCCGCGCAAGTCCGTGACAAGGGTCGCGGTTTTAATATTGGCAAAGGCCAAGTCGCGCCAAGCGGAGGTATTGTCGGAGTGCAGGCTGAGCGGCTCCGGAGCCTCGGATGTTTCGATGGTATCAGGCTCCTGTGGAACGGTCTCCGGAGCCGTGGAAGCAGCGACAGCGCGGGGCAGAAAGAAGCAGGCTTGGAGCAGGGTGTCCCCAGCCGGATTGCGGATAGGTCCGTGGCTGAGAGAAATTGGCAGGCGGGATCCGTTTCGGGTCACAAGAAAAGCCGCCCGCCCGTCTGTCCCGACGGACTCCAGTTCAGGGGCCATTTCAACCAAGTGGCTGAGACGCAACCGGCGTAATTCAACGCGGGAATAACCACTCAGTTTTTCTAAGGCTGGATTGCCCTCGACAAGGGCGCCCGTGCGATCGGCCAACACGATGCCGGTCGGAAACTCGCGGAACAAACCGCGGTATTTGGCTTCGCTGGTGCGCAACGCATCCTCGGCGCGTCGGCTTTCCGTGACGTCGGTGAGAATCAGTAAAAGATGACCGTCAGGGAGAAGGCGCGGCCGCAGCTCGATTTCCTTGATCAGCCCATCGGCGCTGATCAGGCTGAAGGTGCGGTTCATTTGCCGCCGCCATACCGTGTCCCGCCATTCGCGGACGACCGGATCGCGCAGAGCTTCCTCTGGTGAGCTTTCGGTTAGCCATGGCTCAAAGGAGGCACCCGCAGTCAGGGAGCGTCCCAAGAGCAGGCCGACCGCATCGTTGGCCGCAATAACAACTCCCTCGCGATCCAGTAAAACCAAACCAAAGGGAATGTGGCGCGTTAAATCGTTCGCCAGAGCGAGCGTCGGCGCTGGCTCATTGTTCGCAGCCGCACTCGGCGCATTGTTCTGCGCCGTTGTGGCGGCTGGTTCTGGAGTCAGGCTACCGGTCAGGAGCACGGCTTGGGTGAGGCCGGCGGCGTTGCGGTGGGGGGAGGGCGACCAGTGGAGCCGCTGGGTGGGAGTGCCGGGGATGAGGATGTCTGCGGGGGCGTACTCTCCGAGTGG
>JALRGB010000616.1 GCA_023253575.1 Verrucomicrobiales bacterium | reverse complement strand
AGATCCATTCACTCCCTCGATCAAAACTGCCCGCTGCGCACCGCGCGAGCTTATCCCAAGCAACCGTCAGGTTGAAAAATAACGCCGTCAGGTCAACGCGGGTGGTGCTCTGCTTCCGCTTTTTGTGGCCATGAATATTTTTTACCTGAACCGAAGTCGCGGTTTCAAGCGCCCATATTCAACCACGTTGCCTTATTTCGGCAATCGCCCAGAGGGCATGTTCTGCGATCAGGGGATCGGCGTCGGCGGCAGCGGTTTGCAATGCAGGGATGTCGTCCCGGGACCCGGTATTTCCCAAAGCGACACAAACGTTGCGGAGGAAGCGGCCTCGCTTCAATCGTTTGATGGGAGAACCTTTGAAAAGAGTGCGAAAATCGTCGTCATTCAGTGAAAGGAATTTTCTGAGTTTCCAGCCGTGGACGTAGTCGCGTGCGGCGAAAGCGGCCTCATTGCTGGCTTGGGCGAACCTGTTCCAAGGGCAAACGGCGAGGCAGTCGTCGCATCCGTAGATCCGGTTGCCTAATGGTTTTCTAAATTCCAATGGGATGGATCCTTTGTGCTCAATGGTCAGATAGCTTAAACACCGGCGGGCATCCATCTGACGGGGGGCGGTGATGGCCTGCGTCGGGCAAGCGGTCATGCACCGCGTGCATTTTCCGCAATGATCACCAAATGGCTGGTCGGGAGGTAGTGGCAGCGTGGTGAGGATTTCTCCAAGAAAAAACCACGTGCCCAGTTTTGGATGAATCTGCACCGTGCTTTTGCCGTTCCACCCGAGGCCGGCGTCGCTGGCAAAATCGCGTTCGAGGACCGGCCCGGTGTCGACGTATAATTTCTGCACACCCCCGTGTGCGCTCAGGGTGTCGCAAAGGTGTCGCAACTGCATCTGCATGAGATCATGATAGTCATCGCCCCAAGCATATTTGGCGATGACGCCGGTGGCGGCCGGAGGGGGTGCATCTGGTAAGTCGTCTGCAGGTTGGAAGGTGGCCGTAGCAGGGGTTTCCACGTGGTAGTTCTTGGCCACGACGATCATGGCCTGCACACCTGGAAGGACGAGAGCGGGATCGGTGCGGCGTTCCGGCTGGCGCGCCATCCACGCCATGTCGCCGTACTTCCCGTGGTCGAGCCATTGCTTGAAAACATCGGCATGAGAAGCGCGGTGGATGGGGGCGATGCGGCAGTCATCGAATCCCAGCGTGCGGGCGGTCCGCAGAATTTCTGATTTCAATGCAACAGGCGAAAGCATGGCTGGCGACGGCTCGAGGCGGTTCTCCTGATTAGGGTGCGCCATAATAATGACGGGCACTTTCGCAAACGCCGTAGGCGATTTCTTCGGGTTCGAGTCCGTGGGTTTCGATCGTGAGGTGGGCGAAAGCGGCGTACAGTGTGCGTCGTTGTTCGAGCAGGTGGTGGATGGTTTGACGCGGGTCGGGGGTGAGTAGGAGTGGGCGGTTGCGGTTGCGTGAAACGCGGGAAAAGATGTCTGCTTCGGTGGCACTGAGCCAGACGACGAAGCCGAGGGATTTCAGGAGGGGGGCGTTTCTGGGTTGGGTCACGATGCCGCCGCCCGTGGAAATGACGGATGGTGGTTCCGTGGTCAGCTTGGTCAGTACGGCCGTTTCCCGGTCGCGAAACCCGCTTTCTCCTTCGGCGGCGAAGATGTCTGGAATAGAGAGACCGGCTTCATCGACGATCTGGCTGTCGGTGTCGACGAATGGCCAGTCGAGTTTCTCGGCGACGAGATGGCCGACGGTGGTTTTTCCGCTGCCCATGAATCCGATGAGGACGATGTGGTGTGGATGGGTCATGGCTGGGGGCGCTTAGTCGGCAAGACGCGCCGGGTGGATACAACCATGGAACCCGGGAGCGCCAAAGTGAAATCCGTAGTATTCCGAGCGGTATGAGGAGGCAGCGTGAAATAATGGCACGGGGCTTGAAGGCGGACGCCAACCGGGGAAGGTGTGAGTCTTGGACGATTCATTCATCACTCAAATCATGGAGACCGACGAGCCGGAGACGCTCGGGGTGGCGGCGGTTGCTGCGGCCCGGTATCTTACTGCGGGCGAGGTTGTCGCTCTGCCCGCCGAGACGGTTTACGGACTGGCGGCTAACGCCTTTGATCCTGTGGCTGTGGCAAAGATTTTTGCGGTCAAGGAGCGGCCGGATTTTGACCCTTTGATTGTGCATGTGCGCAATCTTGAGGCGGTACGGGAGATTGCGATGATTCCCTCGGAGATTGAGGATGTGGTACTCAAACTGGCCAATGCGTTCTGGCCCGGGCCCCTGACTTTGTTGCTGCCGAAAAAGCCGGTGATACCTGATTCGGTGACGAGCGGGCTGCCGACGGTGGCGGTCAGGGTGCCATCCCACGCGGTTTTTCGACGGGTTTTGAAGGAATGCCGACTGCCGCTGGCGGCGCCGAGTGCGAATCGATTTGGCCGAATCAGTCCCACCACGGCCTCGGCTGTAGTCAAAGAGCTTGGGGGGCGGATTCCTTTGGTGCTAGACGGTGGGGCGTGCGGGGAGGGTGTGGAGTCGACGATTTTGCGGATCACCCGGCCTCCGGGTAGTCCCAAGCCTGTCCTTGAGGTAGTGCGGGCCGGTCCGGTGACCCGGGAGCTGCTGAAGCAGTTTGGTATTGTGAAAAAGGGTTCGCGCGAGCCCCGTCCGGATGCGCCGGGGCAGCTCCAGAGCCATTATGCTCCGACTACCCCGCTTCGATTACTGGCTGAAGGCGAAGGGTTTTCTCCGCAGCCGGGTAAAACTTATGGTTTGCTGTCGGTTGATGGTGAGCCGGGGAGGTTAAATCTTTCCGATTTTGCCATGGTGGCAGTGCTGAGTCCGGGCAGTGGCAAACTGAGCGAAGCGGCCATCAGGCTTTTTGCCCTGCTGCGCCAGCTTGATGAGGCCGGGCTGGACGAAATCATCGCGGAATCAGTGGCGGAACAAGGAGTGGGGGTGGCCATCATGGACCGGCTTCGCAAGGCGGCGGGCCGGGGCGGGAACGGGAACGACTGAGGAGGGAATGACGAGGCGTGTTTTTATGCCCGTATGAGCTCCCTGCATGGGCCGGGCCCACCAGCGCGCCCGCCCAGAAAGGCCATGGAGCTTCGGTGGCAGCGGTAGTGGGTGGTGACGCCAGAACGCAGGCGCCGTGTCATCCAGTCGGCGTGGGGGCAAGGGCGGTTTCCTCTGTGGGATCCGCATCACTGCCGGTCCGACGTGACAGTGGGTCACGCGTTCAGAAAAAAACGGCGGCCGGAGACGGCCGCCGCTTATCATCTGGGATTGCCCCTGCAGTCCCTTTTGAAGCTCTCCGCTGAGGAGGCGTTTTGTTACAGTCCTTTGCTGGCAATGAACTTGACGAGGTCGACACAACGATTGCTGTATCCCCATTCGTTGTCGTACCAGCTGACCAGTTTGAAGAATTTGCTGTTCAGTTCGAGGCCTGAACCAGCGTCATAAATCGAGCTATGGCTGTCGTGGATGAAGTCGCTCGAGACGACTTCGTCCTCGGTATAAGCGAGGATGCCTTTGAGGTATGTTTCGCTGGCCCTTTTCATGGCGGCGGAAATTTCTTTATAGGAAGTTTCCTTGACGGTTTTGACGGTCAGGTCGACGACGGAGACGGTCGGGGTGGGGACGCGGAAAGACATGCCGGTCAGTTTCCCTTGTACTTCCGGGATGGCGAGACCGACGGCTTTGGCGGCTCCGGTGCCGGACGGGATGATGTTGATGGCGGCGCTCCGTCCTCCCTTCCAATCTTTTTTGCTTGGGCCGTCCACGGTTTTCTGCGTGGCGGTATAGCTGTGGACGGTGGTCATGAGACCTTCATCGACCCCGAATCCCTCTTTCAGAAGAACGTGTACGATGGGGGCAAGGCAATTGGTGGTGCAGCTGGCGTTGGAAATGATGTGATGCGCCGCGGGATCGTACTTCTCGTGGTTTACGCCGACGACGACTGTGATGTCCTCGTTTTTTCCCGGAGCGGAAATGATGACTTTTTTGGCGCCAGCCGTTAGGTGACCTTTGGCTTTTTCACCCTCGGTGAAGAGGCCGGTTGATTCGATGACGATGTCTACGCCGAGTTCTTTCCAGGGCAGAGCGGTCGGTCCTTCCTTGATGGCGAGGCATTTGATTTCGTGGCCATCGACGACAAGGATGTCATCTTCAGCCACTTCCGGCGATGATTTTTTGGAATATACTTCTTCCCGGGCCCGGCCCTGAGTGGAGTCGTATTTGACGAGGTAAGCCAAGTTGTCAGCAGGAACCAGGTCATTGACGGCGACCACGTCGATTTCTTTGCCCAGGAGTCCCTGGTCACAGATGGCGCGAAAAACCAGGCGGCCGATGCGCCCGAACCCATTGATGCCTACTTTGATGGCCATAAGAGTAAACTGCGTTGAAGGATGAAGACAATGGGACGTAGTAGCAGGAATAATGCCGTCTCTCGTCCCAAGAAACAGCGAGGATGGACTTAGACCGACCCACCCGGCGCGTCAATCAGCGATTCACGCAGGTATGCGAAGGATTTTCCCTCATCAGGGCAGCTGGCGGATCCAGGTTTCGAGAATAGGCACGATGGGAGGGGTTGCTGGGGAGGAGCAGCCGGGGGGCATTCGCATCGGATCACCGGGAGGTTTTTTCAGGCGAAGGTAGAGCATGGATTTCTCCGGGTGGCCGGGCACGATCACTTTGGCGCCGGCTACGCCGAGTTCGCCCGAAAGCAGGGGACCATTGATGAGTTGTTGTTCGGCGAGCGGGGTGGTAGCGCGGGCGTCATAGAGTCCGCGGCCGGCGCCTCCGGGCCGGTGGCAGGAGGCGCAATTGACGTCGAGGAACGAGCGAATGAGGTTTTCGGGAGCGGCACCGGGTGCATCCATGGCGGCGAGGCGTGGGATGGTCGCGGCATGCGACGCGATGACCGGCGTGAGGGGGGAGGTCGGTGGTAGGTTGACCGGGCGCAGCTCGCAGTCATAACCGGGGATGTTTACCGGCAGGATAAGCTGGTCGGTGGGGCCTGAGAAAAACCACGGCTGGCCGGCGACGGTGGCGGCCATTGCTTCCCGAACCAGCGTCGCCTCTTGACCGTCTTCCTGCCAGCGGTAGACGGCGGCCAAATGCGGGGCGTTGGCTCGGGTTCGGACCACTGTGGTTTGCACGCGGCGGCCGGCCACCGCGGCGTGGGTGATGATGAGGGTGTCGGAGGGAAAGATGAACTCGTCCCCTTCCGGCGTGAGACTCAGCTTTTCCCCAGCGGGGACGACCACACTTCGCTCCACTGTCACGCCTGGCCGCCACGGCTCGACGAGCGGGGCGTAGCCGATGCTGCCGCGCTCAAGGTTGCCTTGTTGCCACTGGGTGGGCCATGTGGTGCCGGCGGTGGAAACAACAGCGGGCTGTGCGGGCGGCGCGGCGGGTGCGGGCGGCGGAGCGCTGGCGACGGGCGGGCCGGCGCCTAGCTGATCGCTGGACGGAATGATTTTTGTCAGCCACCCTTGACCAACTTTAAATTTGGCATCTTTGAGCCAAGTGTTGCGTTCCAGCACGAGGAGGGCGCCCTCTGGGTCGACGGCGACGGCGATGGGTTTGGCTAAGTTGCGGGCGACGGCGCGGAGGGCGGGGTGCGGGGTAGCGGTTTCATCCACCCAGGCCAGCCATCCGGCCATAAAGTCCATCACGAGGTATCGTCCATTCCATGCGGGGGGGAAAGCGTGGGAGGCGTCGGGGCGGGTGTGGTAGAAGCAGCCGCCGCCGAGTGAAGCGCCGATGGTGCGGCCGTAATCCAGCAGGGGGTCGCGGAATTTTGGTTTTTCGACCCGTCCTTCGGCCTCGGGCCAGCCGTAATTGCCTCCGCGCACGATTTCGTTGATTTCCTCGAATGACGCCTGACCGATGTCATTGGCGAAGAGGCGGCCGTTGGTCGGGTGGAAGGCGAGCGACCATGGGTTGCGCAGGCCGAGCGCCCAGATGGCTCGGTGGGTGCCGGTGGTTTGGGCGAAGAACGGGTTGTCTTCCGGGATTGACCCGTCGGTTCGGATCCGAAGAATTTTGCCCAGCAGGCTGTTGAGTTGCTGGGAGGGTGTTTGAGTGGTCATTTCGCC
>JALRGB010000393.1 GCA_023253575.1 Verrucomicrobiales bacterium | reverse complement strand
GGCGGGACCAATGAGCTGGGAGTGGGGGTGGCAGCCCTTTTGGGCATGGGACGTCCTTTGGTGGTGGGTGGGTAGGGTGGGGAGGGGGTTAGCCGATCGGGCCTTCGCGGATGTCGCGGAGGCCGAGGATGCTGAGCAGCGGTACTTCGATTTCGCGGGTACCGCCGAGAAACTCGAGCAGTATGGCCACCCGTTCGCGGGCGGGCATGACACGGGTCACGGTACCGGTGACGCCTCGGAGCGGGCCATCGCCGATTTCGACCTCATCGCCGGCGAGGACAGGTGTCGCGACGACCAGTGGTTCATCGCCGGGGATGGAAATCCGCAGATCATCGATGACGCCGGAGGGGATGGTGGGCACGGTATTGCCGAAGTGGACCTGGCCGGAGATACCACTGGTGGCGAGGATGGCGCGCTGCCAGAGCGGCCAGTCGCAGCGAGTGAAGACGTAGCCGGGAAACAGGGCTTCGGTAAACCAGACCGGGCCCCTCGAGGTTTTTTTGCGATGGCGCAGCCGTGGGCAAAACGTCTCAATTTCCCCCGGGGCAAGCGCGATCACCTGTCGGGCGGCCAGATGTTCGCACTTCGGCTTGGCGCGCAGGCAGCGCCATTCTGAACTGGCCGGGGTGGGGGCTTCCGAATTCATGATTAGTCGAGAAATTTACCGGCGAGGGGGGCGAGAGTACGAGCGCGATGGTGCCAGTGCACGAGTTTTTCGAGGCGGGCGCGCTGGATGGGGCGGAGTTCTGAACCCATAGATTCCTCGAGGGCGCGGAGGCGACCGAGGCGGGTTTGGCCGGTCTCGAGGTGGGGCAGCATTTGACTGCTAATGAACCCGGAGACGAGACTTTTGAGTTCCGTTTCGGCGGTATAATGATCGCGCCGGTCTCCTGGCTGGTGGGATAGCTTGACCGCTCCGATGGTGCGCAGGGCGCGCAATCCTTGACTGGCTGAACCCTTGCTGATGCTCAGACGCTGAACTAGTTGGTCGAGGGTGACGGGTTCTGGCGAGATGAAAAGAAATCCGTAAATTTCTCCCAATGAACGAGGTAGACCAATAAGACGGGTGGCTCCGACGAAAAGATCAATCACCTCCAGCTCTAATGGCGTCAGGTCGCTTCCGCTGGCCACACAAGCGGCCGGCGGAGGGTCAAGGCTGGCAGAGATGGCGCTCACTTAGGTAAGAAGTCCGTAGTAATCGACTTTGTTCAAGAAAAAATGAACAAACTCGACAAATTATCTGGAATGACTGGCGTTCGACTGGCATTGGAGTTGGGTCATGGGGCACGGGAGTGATCCTGTGGATGAAGTATGATGGCCTCGACAGCGACACATTTGCCTCAACCGCGCCGATATGGGCCGGTGTTATCGCGTCGTGGTTGGTTTTTGGTGGTGGTAGCGGTGGTTGTGGTAGCGGCTGGGGTGTGGTGGCATGAGGCGGCGTTGGTGCATATGGGGATGTTTGTGGCGGGGGTAGTGGGGGCGGCGTGGTGGTTAGCGCGGGTGAATTTGGATGGGGTGGGGGTCGAGCGGGTGGCGCCGGCGAGTGCTTTTGTGGGTGAGTGGATTCCGGTGACGGTGCGGCTGACTGGTCCGGACCGACGAGGTGGGGCGTGGGGAGTGGAGTTATCGGACGAGCTTCTTGGATTTTTA
>JALRGB010000274.1 GCA_023253575.1 Verrucomicrobiales bacterium | reverse complement strand
CTCGTTTAAAATCAGCGATGGCTTCGCGCACCGATTCATCGGTCAACGGCCACTTCGACCAGGCCAAACCATCCAGACAGCATTCCTGCTGCGCTTCAAAGGCCGGTGACCCCGCCAGCGGCGGTTCCCCGGTCGACGGCGGCAGGCTCAGAGCGACCCGAACAGCTAGGCCATCGAACGGATGCTGACTCGTAAACGCGGGATGCGCCGCCAGCGATTTTGAATGAAGAGGAATCGGCGTGGAATCGAGCGTGTGGATACCGGCATCAATCAATTTTTTCGTCTTCAATTCCCGCGGATGCGCCCAACTGCGAACAGCCTCCGGAATCCCCAGCTCGGCCAACGAGAATTTCTCAAAAACTAGCTGCGCCTGACTTCCTTCATAGACGATGCCCACATGGCCGTCATCAATGCGGGTCAGACTGGGATAGCCCGCGCCCGCCAGTTCATCGAGCAGCAGATGATGGCTGGCCGGCCATGACCGGCCATCGTCAAAACTCACCTGGATCGTCTGGTGCGTGCGGGCCGTCTGGCTTCGCGGATTCGCAAAAACTAAAACCGCCGGCGCCGCCCCATCACCGGGCAGATCAATTCGCAACAAGCTGGCATTGCAATTCGGCTCGATCATCCTCTCCGCACCCGCCGTCGGCAACTCCCACGTCAGACCGAAATCACGAGTCACCGCCGTCGCCCGAAAACGCTCATCGTCATTGCGCATGTTCAAAAGAATTGATCCATCACTCAACTCCACCGCCTGACACTCGCTCACCTGACGGCGAGCCGGCGAGCCCACCGACCAGTTTTCACCATGATCCCGGCTGGTCATCACCGTGGAAAATGGCACTCCCTCCGCGTCTCGTCCCTGCACCGGCATGACCAGCACCCCGCCCGCCACCTGTATCCCCTGCTGAGGCGAAGGCGCCAAAAGCCACCATGCTTCCTGCTTCAACTTCCGCGTCAAATTCTCCGGCGGCGACCACGTCACCCCGTCATCCTTCGAACGAACCATCATGAATTGCGCCGCCGTACCAATCTCAAACCCCGGCTCCGATCCAGTTCCCGTCCATTGATGCTGCCCCGGCCGACCATGCATCCAAACCGCAAAACAAAAAATCTCGCCGGTCTCGCGGTCGACGATGACTCCGGGGTCACTGCACCCGTTCTCCTCCTGCGGTTGATAGCCGTATTCCCCCATGTCCATGATGACACTCGGCCGACTCCACTGCTGGCCGCCGTCCGCACTGCGGCTCAGTCCGATATCAATGTCGCCCTGCAAATCGCGCGCTCCGCCGCGCCGCAAATCGTAGGCCGCCAGCAGGGTACCTTGGGTCGTGGTCGCCAGCACAGGAATCCGGTGCGTATGCACCCCGTCATCATAGTGTTTGCGCAAAGCCACACCGATGCGCCGACGGGTGGCCTTCGCCAGCGGATCCGCCGCCACCTCGCCCGCCGTCGTCACCGCCCGAACACAGGTCGCCGCCACCCGCCGAGTCAATCCCGCCGTCTCCCGCAACCGACAGGAAACCCAGAAATCATTCGCACCCGGTTGCAGCAACCAGTCACCCGAAAATGTCACCACCGCCGCCGCCCGCTCAGGTCGACCAAATACCACCGCCGGAGGGAAAATACCCTCCCCTCCCGATGGCAATACTTCCACCATCTCAATATCCGAAAAATCATCAGTCCCCGTCATCGAAAGAGTCAAACTCGTCAGCCGTACCCCCGCCGACGGGGCCTCAATCCGCACACGCTCCAGAAAATTTCGCTCCTTCCGAATCAATGCCGGATGGACCGGCGCCGATACCGTCAGGGTCACCAGCTCGGCCGCATGCATTATCCCATGCGCTACCGCCGCCAACAAAATACCCGCCACCCATACCCAGGCCCCACCCCTCAAAAATGAGCCGTTCATACACATAACTCCCCACATAAACCAGCCCGCCCGCAATGCAAATCGGAAGCCAATAGGCCCGCCACGACGTCGTCATGACGATCATCCGCCACACCATTCAGACGTCATTCCGTCCGCGATCCACCGGGCTTCCCGTTTGAATTTCACGCCGCTGCCTCCAGCGTAGTCGTCATGAATGATGCCGCCTTTTCCCTCCCCCACCGCCTCCGCCGCAACCGGCGGACCGCCGCCATTCGCGGCTTGGTCCGGGAGACCACGCTCCGGGCCGAACAATTCATTTACCCCCTCTTTATCAAAGAGGGCGCCGGCGATGAAACGATTGCATCCA
>JALRGB010000145.1 GCA_023253575.1 Verrucomicrobiales bacterium | reverse complement strand
CTCAACGAAGCCACTCTCGCCTCCCAAGTGGAAAGCCTGGGCCTGCCATTTTGGCCCAGCGGCGAATTGCTCGTGGCTGGATGGCGCGTCAGCCTGCGCGACCTGATGATGCTCGGTGGCATGTTCCTCCTTGTCAGCAGCGTCGGCCTGGCCCTTCACCTGTTCTTTCAAACAAACCTCGGCACCGCCATGCTCGCCACCGGTGACAATCAACAAATGATCCGTGCCCTAGGGGTCAATGTCGATTTCATCCTCATCCTCGGATTAGCCCTCTCCAATGGCCTCATCGCCCTCTCCGGCTCGCTCCTCGCCCAATACCAAGGCTTCGCCGATGTCCAAATGGGCATCGGCATGGTCGTCTGGGGGCTGGCCAGCGTCATTATCGGTGAAGCCCTCGTCGGCACCTCCCGCATCGGCCTGCTCATCACCGGCGCCATCATGGGCTCCGTCCTCTTCCGCCTCCTGGTCGCCATCGCCCTCCGCTGGGGACTGAATCCCAACGACCTTAAATTAATCACCGCCACCTTCGTGTTCGTCGCCCTCGTCGCCCCGGGCTTCATCCGAAAACTCAAATCCGCGGCCCCCGCCACCCCCGCCGCCCCCTGACCATGCTCGAAGTCGTCGATCTCCTCAAGACGTTCAACCCGGGCACCCCCAACGAGGTCCGGGCCCTGCGCTCCGTCACCCTGCGCCTGGAACCTAGCTCGTTCCTCATCATCATCGGCACCAACGGCTCAGGCAAATCTACCCTGCTCAACGCCGTCGCCGGCACGTTCCTCGTCGATACCGGAACCATCACCCTCGCCGGTCAAAATATCACCCGGTGGCCAGAACACCGGCGAGCCCGCCTCATCGGACGCGTCTTCCAAAACCCGTTCAGCGGCACCGCCCCCAGCATGTCCATCGCCGAAAACCTCGCCCTCGCCGCCCGCCGCGGCCAGCCCCGCGGCTTCGGATGGACTCTCAACCGCCGCCTGCGCGAAGAATTGCGCGAACGCATCCGCAGCCTGAACATGGGCTTGGAAAATCGTCTGGATAATGCCATCGGCAGCCTCTCCGGCGGCCAACGCCAAGCCCTGACCCTGATCATGGCCTCATGGCTAAAACCAGAATTGCTGCTGCTCGATGAACATACGGCCGCCCTCGATCCCAAAAGTGCCGATCAAGTCATCCGGCTGACCCACGAAATCATCGAGCGCGACCGCCTCACCACCCTGATGGTGACCCACTCCATGCAGCAGGCCGTTCACCTCGGCGACCGCATCATCATGATGCACAAAGGCCAGATCCTCCATGACCTGCAAGGACCAGAACGCGCCCGGGTCCGACCCGAAGACCTCCTGCGCCGCTTCGATGATGTCCGCCGCCGCGAACAACTCGACCCCGCCGTCGCCGAACTGCTCCAACAACGATATGTCTGAAGTTGATATCAAATCCATCGAACGATCGGTTCGCCGCAAAACCACGCTCTGGTTCGGGGCGATTTGCGCGCTACTCGCCCTCGCCGCTCTGATGGCCTTCCTCAGCCTCAGGTCACAAGTCAACCGCTTCGCCTTCATGGCCGAGCAATCAGCCGTCAAAGGCGTCACCAGCCAACTCCACACCACCGATGTCACTTACGACAAGCTGACCGTGGCCTCCCTCGAGGTACTGCGAGAGCGCACCCTGCAGGAAGGCCCGCCTCGTATTGAGGGCACGGCCATGGTCGTTCAGCCTCGCCCCGATGGCACGCCCGAGGTCGCTCCTCGCGAGGTTCCAGCCCTCTGGTTCGGATCGACCAGTGTCGTGAACCAATTTGAAATAGTCGACGGCGTCGTCAAACTCACTGGAGGTACCGCCACTCTCTTCGTTCGCTCCGGCGAAGATTTCGTGCGGGTCTCAACCAACGTTAAAAAACCCGATGGATCACGAGCCATCGGGACCGTGCTCGACCCCAAAGGACGCGCCATCAAATCCATTCTCAAGGGTAAACGGTTCACCGGTGTCGTCGATATCCTCGGTCGATCCTATTTTACGGCCTATGACCCCATCAAGTCCGCCGAGGGCGAGACCATCGGCGTGTGGTACACTGGCTACCCCATCGAGACACTCGACATCCTGCGCACCCAAATTGAAGACACTGTCATCCTCCGACAAGGGTTTGTTGCGCTCTTTGATCCGCGCGGAAAACTGCTCTTTCACTCGAAACATATTCCCGCCCCGGTCTATCAGGAACTTCTCAACACCTACGCGGCCACCGCAGCCACCTCTGGGGAACCCACCCCGCCACTCGGTGCCAACTCCAGCACCGACAACTACCGCATCCAACAGCACGTTTTTGCTCCGTGGGGCTTCACCATCGTTTCCGCCATTCACTCCCCCGACCTCAACGCCGAGACGTTTCGTCTCGTCTGGAAGGTACTGGGTCTGATGTCCATCATTGCGGCGCTGGCCCTCTTTTTGTCGTATTTTTTCGCCAACAACCTATCCGCCACCCTCATTCAGGCTCGCATCCATGAAGCCAAGGCGATTCGCGCCCAAGAAGACGCCGAATCCGCT
>JALRGB010000141.1 GCA_023253575.1 Verrucomicrobiales bacterium | reverse complement strand
CATTAATCACATTACTGGGTTCGAGTATGTTTTCGAGCAGGTCGCGCGCCGAGTAGCGACCGCCGGCGCTGGACAAGTCTGGACCGGCCAGTCCGCCCTCACCGCGAAAGTTATGGCAGGCCAGACATCCAGTGGCGGCGTATAAGCGACGCCCATTGGCCAAGTCGCGATCGCCCTTGAGCGCGGACTCCATGGCAGGCGTGAGATCGCCGGTTTTCCATGCTTTGACAAAACTCCGAGCCACCACCGGCCCGGCACTGGCCGGCTCTCCGGCCGCTGCTATCAAATCAGCATGCTGCCGACGCTCGTCGTCAGTCAGCATCTCCGTGAGCGAACGCAGGACCGACTGCCGGAGAGGCTTGACCGAAGACCCACCGATCCAGCGCGGTACCTGCTGCACCGCCACTTTGAAAAATCGATTTCGCCACTCGGGAGTGAGGGCGGCCAGCGCCGGCGGGCTCAACAACGCTCGCGTATAATGCACTTGCTCTTCCTGCGTCAGACTAGCTTCCAGCAGCCCAATCGCCACCCCTGAAAAACTCGTGCTACCCAAGGCCGCACTCATCGCCACAATCTCTTCATTGACGCGCCGGTCGCGGGTCGGCCAGTGAGCCTCATAGCCCGCCACCAGCCGCGCCGCCACCTCCGGCGCATACAGGCCATGCCGGATCGCCGACACCGTAACGATGCGCAGATGCCAAGCTTGTTCATCCGCTCCTAGCGCCCCAAAATCAATTTTCGCCAAGGCCTCGAGCAGCTCAGCCTGCACCCCGACCTGCCCATCCGTGGAACGCGCCAACGCCAGCATCGCCGGCAAGGCGATCCGCGGGCGAGTTTCCTGCAATGCTCGCGACTTCCACTCGCCCACCGGCTGCCACTCCAGCGCCACCCGGGCCGCTCCGCGAACGGCCCGATCGTCATGCCCCAGATGGGGCCACAAGAAATCCAGCGCCTCTGGAGCCGCCACGCCATGAAATGATTCCAGTTTCTGGCGCAATGCGACTACCTCCGAGACCGGCCCAGCGGCCGGTGCTACCGCCGTCGTCGCTTCATCGCCCGTATAAACAATCCGGTACAGCCCCCCTTGGGTTTGACGCCCGCCAGTGACAAAATACAACGCCCCATCCGCCGGCGACACCGCAAGGTCAGCAATCGGCAGCCCGGAAGCACTCAAAAACGTCTCGACTTCCCCCGTGTAAGTCGCCCCGTCCGCACTCAAATGCGCCGCCAACAATCGCCCGTAACTCCAGTCACACATGAAAAATGCCTGCTGATACACCGCTGGAAATTTCGCCCCATACCCAAAACACACACCCGTCGGCGAACCCGGACCCACATTCTTCACCGGTGGCTGAATATCCTCCCACTTGGGCGTCCAGTTCCACTGCATGTCCCCAGCTCGCCCAGCCCACCCACTGTCCGTTCCACTCAGAATCTGCCGCACCGCCGTCGGACGATAGTCCGGCAACCCGATCGTGAACTCAAGATCGCTGTCATACGTAAAAAGATCGCCCCGCGCATTGAAGGCAATATCATAACTGTTGCGTAATCCCATACACAACACTT
>JALRGB010000116.1 GCA_023253575.1 Verrucomicrobiales bacterium | reverse complement strand
TCACTGATGGCCGTCCAATAGCCGAGGCGCTTGATTAACCCTCCGACTTGCATAACAAAGTTGAGAAAGGCCTCATTATTGCCCTGTCCCATCCAGACCTTGACATGAGTCTTGGTGCCCCCGGCAAAAATACCCGGCATGGCGAGGGGGAAAGTGATGCGGAGAAATTTTTTCCATCCGGGGCATCCCAGATTAGCCGCCGCTTCTTCCATGGCTGGATCAATGTTCGCTAGGGCGGCCGAAATGTTGAGCAGGAGGATCGGATACAAATGCAAGGCGTTGAGCAGGACCACTCCCGTCAAGCGTGATTCGCCGAGCCAGTCGATCGGGTGCGCCGGATCCATCAATCCAAGATGTGACAGCAAGGCATTGATGGCGCCGTCAGGACCAATCAGATGTTTGATACCGATGGCGCCGACAAAGGGAGGCAAGATTAAGGGAACGAGGACGGCGGAATTGAGCACCGCCTTGCCCGGGAATTTGAAGCGGTCGGAAACCCACGCCAGAGGCATGGCAATCGTAAAAGCCAGCAGCGTGCTGAAAACCGCCATGACGAGTGAATTCCACAAGCCTTCGACATAAATCGGATTGGCAAAAACCTCCCATAAAAAGGCCAAGGTGAATCCGTGTTGGTCTGAGACAAAGGCCTCTTTGACCACATGCAGAATCGGATAGATCATGAATGTGACCAAAAACAGCCATACAGCCGCATATAAAGCGATGGTCTTGGATCGGGTCATGCCAGGCGGTGGATCGGGCGTTGGGAAGTCAAAGGAATGCTGGGGAAGGGGAAATCACTGTGGATCATGGGCTTTAATCGCGCCAGAACGTTGATGCAGCCCCCGTTTCATATCGCACTGCCATCTCGGGGGTGGCCACAGGAATTTGTCCGCGGTGCAGTGATTCCACGGCCGCGAGTGTCATGCCTGACGTCAGTAGAGTGCGCTGCACTGGATAGGGGACGCGGTTTTCAATGACCATGTCTTCAATATAACGGACCAAGGGGTTGAAAAAATCCGCGGTCGTCGCTCCGCTGCCAGGCATGGGCAGATGCATCTGGCAGGCTATCACTTCGCCCGTGTCTGCGCGCAGACCCGCATAATTAAAGTCTTGAATCGCCAGCAAAAACATCGTCGTGCGAAAGCCGTCACGATGATCGATGAAATAAGCCACAGGCTCGGGAAAAACCGTGCGGGCCCAGTCAAATGTCACCGGGCCGGACGGATAGCCGTTTTCGACCGGCAGCGTGTTACTGCGAGAGAGGGCGGCGACGAGTAGGCGCTGCGTGTCGGGGCGTTCGGCCAGCATTTCCCAGACCTTGGCGCCTTTGACGGCATGGACGGAGGAAATTCCTACTTCGCCTCCTTGACGGCGTTCGGACATGCATTGGGCTGTTTCCAGTCCATGGAAATCATAAGAATCCACGCCGCCATAGCAGGCGCAGACGCTTTCTTTCAGTGGGGTGCCGTGGGGGATGTCGATGGCGGGCAGTCGCCACGTCGCTGGCAGGGAGGATCCAGCCAGTAGCGGAAATCCCAGACGAACGGAATCAGCGACCATTTCCTCGCATTGGGCCCAGTCGGTGGACAAGTGTTTGTCATTAAAGACGGGTACGGCGCGCCCGGCCTGCTCAAAAACGCGGACGACCTCCTTAAACCAGGCATGGCGCGGGTAGAGTCGTTGTCCTCGCTCGTTCACAGGGTATTCGCCGTGTTCTCCAATAATGACCACGCCGTCAACCGCCAGCCCCGGTCCACCCCGTCCAAGCGCCTCTCGGATACTTGGAAAAATCGGGACTTCGTATTGCTTCGCTCGGGCCCGCGCCAAATCAGTGGTTGGAAATTGGTCGATGTAGAGCGAGACCAGATCGACGGCTGGTTTCCTCCATTCGCCGCGCCAGCCGTATCCGAGGAGGAAGCGATCGATAAAGTGCTGGGTGTGGGAGTGGGTGAAATTCACGGTCCCGAGCAGGGCGATTTTTTTTCGTGCTCCTGAGGCTGGGGTGGTGGCGGGCAGGGTGGAGGCCATGGCGGTGCTGGCCACGGTACTGATGAAATGACGGCGTGAGATAGCTGGCGGAGTCATGAGGATGAGCGGGTGTCTCGTCCCCATCCGAGGACGAGGATGATGGCGGCGACGAGTGGCAGAAACGCGGCGGCGATGAAGCCGGCGTTGAACGAACCGGTGGTATCGGCGAGCCATCCGAACCCGCGCTGGGCCCAGGCGGGCAGGATCCAGGCTGCCACGCTGGCGATACCAGTGATGCGTCCCTGGCGGCTGCCGGAAATATCCTGAGTGAAGGCGTGATAGATCGGAAACAATCCGAGGGCGCCGGCGCCGGCGATCATTAAGACAATCATGAGAGCGGCACCCTGCTCGATGAATGGGGCCAGGGCGGAGGCGAGGACCAACAGTCCGCAGGCGCTGAATACGATCAGCCGGGCGCGGGTCACGGGCAGTCCGCGTCGCGCCAGCCAAACGGCCGCCGCTCCCGCTCCTAGGCATCCGATGTCCGTGGCCACAAACCACGCAGAATTAAAATACAAGGCGTCCGATTCCGTCCACCCCCGGCCTTCTTGCAGGAACTTGGGAAGCCAGGCTCGCATAATTTGCCAAGTGGTGTTAATGCAGGCGATCACGCCGAAGATGACGAGCATGCGTCGGCTCAGGACGAGGCGCCAGAGGCTGATGCGGTCGCTGGCCTCGGGTACGGCATCCTCCTCGCGAGTCACAAGGTCTGATTTCCGGACAATGAAGAGCCAGAGGACGATCCATACGATGCCAATCAGGGCGATGACTTGAAAAGCGCCCCGCCAGCTGCCGACGGCCGGGGTCATTAGCGATTGCATTAAGAGCGGTGTGATGATGGCGCCGATGGACGTGCCGCTTTGGAGCACGCTGTTTCCCAGCGACCGGTCGCGGGCATCCAGCAGCACACGCGTCGCTTTGATCGCACACGGCCAGTGACCGCCCTCACAAAACCCGAGCAGGGTGCGGTACAAAAGCAGGTCTTGATGCGATTCCGCCGTGCCAGTCATAAAGCCGGCCATTGACCAGAGAGCGACCACGGCGGCATAAAGCCAGCGCAGTGGCAGGCGGTCGGCGAGGAAACCGAAAAAGAGCGAGCCCGCGGCAAAAGCGTAACCGAACCAGGCTTCCAGATTTCCGTATTGCTCGTGGTTGAGCGAGAATTCGCGAGTGATCCGGACCGCAGCATTGGCCAGAGTCTGGCGATCCATGTAATTGATGGACGACGCGAGCAGCAGGAGCCCGCAGACGATCCACACTCGTCTGGATGCGGTTTGGGTCGTATTCATCCGTTCCATGAGCTTCCATCCCAGGAGGTCACACGCTCCAACAGGGCGCTAGTGTCATCGGCGAAGCGGCTCAACAGGGTTTCGCCTTTTTCGGCCGATGCCGCTTGCGGATGGCCGATGTGACCCGGCTGGCTGCGGTCTTTGGTGATCCATCCCCGGGCCGCCGGGAGAAACGGTCGGCCTGGCTCCACGGGCTCGGCGGCCGTTATGTCGCCCACCAGCGAGGGGTCAATCCGCAACATCATGGACGTTTCCCACTCGCAGGCATGGCCCATTTCATCTTGAATAAATCCAGAAAACGCCCGGTCGCCCAGACTCCAGTAGGTGGCAAACAACAACAAAAGATCCGCGCGGGTCCGGTGGCGCTGGCGTAACTCGAAAACCGCCTGACGGCCGGGAACATCGTTCCCGCCGTGACCATTTAAAAATACAATCCGGCGGAATCCATGCTGCAAAAAATTTTCAGCCAGCCCGTTTAGTAAATCGAGATAGACGCGCGGTGAGGCGGACAGCGTGCCGGGGAAATCGAGGTGATGGTCGGAATTGCCGAGCCACATGAGCGGGGCAAAAAGGATCCGGCTGGCAAACCGGGGTTCGACCCGGCGGATGATTTCGCCGAGCAGGATGGAATCCGTGAAGACTGGCAGATGGTGCCCGTGTTGCTCCAGTGCGGCCACCGGAATGACCACTGGAGTGTCGGGCGGCAGCGCCGCCACCGCGCGCCACGTCAGGTCTGTGAGGTTCATTTGTGTCCAGACTCCCGTATTTTGAAGTGGATGACAAGCTTTAGCTCGATTTACAACAGGTGTCGGCTTGTTGGCCCAAGCCAAGGATCCTGAAAATCGAGCATTATGACGAGGCCGGTCCGACGGGGGAGGGGGCTCGGTTTTTTGTATTGGTCGGAAGTGGACGTGCTTCTGATAGGTGGGAGCGGTTGTGTTTACCGGGCTCTTTTGGCCTTGGCCCGCGAGAGCTCGTAAGACCGGCGGAACTGGGCTCCCAGCGTGCGGGCGAGTTTGACTTGGATCAGCTTGTCATTTGAGGCCAGCTGGGTGGTAATGCCTTCGGGATCGGCTGCCAGCTGCCCCATGGCGCCAAACTCCTCGGTCGCCAGGGGTGGAAAATCTGCCGCAATCAGGTCTTTCCATGCCGCGGTTAATTCATCATGGGTGTCGATGCACATGACGCGCACTCCGAGTCGAAGGGCGGCAAAGCGATTGGCTGTCCAGGCGGGAGTGTAGGTGAACGCATCGGCTTGTGTGTAGGGAAGGACTTCAGGATCAGCAAAATAGGGAAGCTTTTCCGGCGTGTACATGTCTTTGCGAACCGGCAGCCGCCGCAGGCTTCTTCGGCGCGGGCCATTCGGCGTGCCCGGGCGCTGGTTCCACAGGGCCTGACCGTCCGGAGAAAGCACGTATTCTAAAAAGGCGTGGGCGACGGCGGGGTGAGGGGCTCCGCGGAACATGGCAATGGCATCCACGCCAGTCGACGTCCCTCCCACCGGCGTGACAAAACGCACCCTCGAAGTACCATCGTCGGCCAGCAATCGTTCGTTCCACGTGCGTCCATAAAAATCAATGCACATGCCGGCCGCGGCCACTCCTTGGGCCACATCTTGAGGTACTTTGGTCGCAGAATCGGTGAAATACCGCGCGTTGGCTCCAATGCGTTGCAGCAACTGCAGCCCTTTGACCCAGCCCTGACGCAATGCCTCAGCCTCCACAGCGTCGCGCATTCTCGTCGGCGCCGCCTGAATGCGCGGACCGGCCGCCTGCAGCGTTTCCCGCATCTGCTGCTGCACAATCATCTCAAACGCTTTGACAATCGATCCGCTCTTCGCCGGGTCCGCTACAGCGATCTGCCCGTAATACCTCGGGTCTGCCAGATCCTCCCATTGCGTCGGAAAGGGCAGGCCAAGGCGGGCCACCGTATCAGCATTGTAGACGATGCCAAAACTGGAAAGACAACTGCCCGCCCAAGTCAAATCCGGGTCGCGATACGGCTCGCCACCGACCGATTCGGGAATCACATCATCGGAAAACCAGTCCGGCTTTTCCTCCCGCAACCGGGCCAGTCCAAACCGCCCCGATGCATCCGCTGGGACCAGCATACCGTTCTTCCGCTGCCGTTCAAAATCATACGTTCCCCCACCAAAAAACAAATCCACGCCAATGCCCACGTCAGACGCCAGAAAAGCAGCCCGCGCTTCCTGCTCAGGCGTCAGCGGCGCTCCCGCTTCACTCCGGCGATCAAGAGCCGCATCGCTGAAGGCACGACCAAAACTGTCGCGCCACGGAAACCGACCGCTTTTTTTCCAGTAGTTCTCAAAGGCGGCATGGTATTCCGATTGGATCACTTTGACGATCTCACTCGTTCCACCCGGCGTGCGCCAGTCCAGCCGCACCGTCTTGCCTGTTCGATCCCGATACCATTTTTGAAATCCTTCCGTGAACTCACGACGAATCGTTTCGTTGTGAGGCGTGATAATCGTTAGCCGCTCGTCAGTGGCCGCGAAAATCGAGGCCCGATCGTCCGATCGAAGCAGAAACGGCAGGAGTAAGGTCAGCCCTATCGCTACCCCCAAACCAGCAAATACCCGTCGCTCTTTGCGCGTCGTCGGTATCGGAAGGCTGGTCCATAGCGCCCCAGCCTTGTCCATACAATTGGATAAAAACGACTCAAAACGGGCCTTCCGGGAAACCGCCTCTGCGGGTGCGTACCATTCTGTGGGTGCGTACTCGCCTTTGGGTGCGTACTCGCCTGTGGGTGCGTACTCGCCTGTGGGTGCGTACTCGCCTGTGGGTGCGTACTCGCCTGCGGGCGCGTACTCTCCT
>JALRGB010000084.1 GCA_023253575.1 Verrucomicrobiales bacterium | reverse complement strand
CAAAAGCGGGATGGCGCGGTTTCGGTTGTGGGGGCTGTGGATGACGGGGGGGCGGGCGGGTCGTAGGTTGCGGACGGCCGGTTGGAGGGCAAGCGGGGATAAAATCCCGTGATTCCGGCCCTGAAATGAGTTAGGAAGGCGGAAGTATGATGACCCTTTGGATCAATGGTGAGAAGCGTGAAGTAGCCGGCCCGGTGGGTACGGTGGCGGAGCTGTTGGTGGTGATCGGCCTGCCCGCGGACGGCACGCTGGTGGAGCAGAACGGGCTGGCGTTGTTTCCTCGGGATTTTGCGGTGATTCCGGTGGTGGCGAACGACCGGTTTGAATTTGTGCGCATTGCGGCGGGCGGCTGACTGGGAGGCTCAGGGGCCTAGGGGCCTAGGGGCCTAGGAACTTTGGCCCCAAGTATGAGAGATGAGCGGCGGCAGACTGGCGGCGGCGACGGCTTGGCCGTGGCGTTTCTGAGTTTCGTCGGGTGTGCTCAAGCTCAGGCGGTGAGCGAGATCGGGGAAATCCAGATCAAGTACTTCGCGAGCTTTGGAGATGATGAGGTCACCGCCGGCGCCACTGGTCACGCGGCCGAGAATGAGGATGTGAGCGACGTCGTAGAATCCGGTGTAATAAGCAATAGCGTGACCGAAGCAGACGCCGACGGTTTCGTAGAGACGGCGGGCCCGGACGTCGCCTTGGGCCATGAGCGTCTGGACCTCGATGAGCCGCTCGGCAAATTTCATCTCTGGCGGGAACGAAAGGCCGGCCAGCGGGGCGAGGCGGGCGCCGGCTTGCTGGGAGAAAAACTGCACGCCACAGCCGACGTCACCCGACCATTCGTCGATCGGGCCGTCTTCGCGGAAGTCAGCCGGGGCGAAAGCGAGTTCGTTCAACCATGGACGGATCGAGCCGGCGGCATCGACGTAACCGGCGGCCATGCTCGTTCCGAGCGAGATGCCGAGCACGCGGTTTTCATTCATGGCCATGGATCCGGCGAGGGCGGTCACTTCGCCGTCGTTGACGACCTCGAAAGGGATGCCGCCCCAAGCTTTCTGCAGGTCAAAAAAGATGCGGCGGATGCGCTGTTCGAAGTCGCTGGCGGAAACGCCGCGGAAGAGGGAAGCCACCCGCACCTCGTTGTTGACGTAGACGCCGGCGGCACTGCCGCCGATGGCGTCCACCCTTGGGAGATGGGCGGCCGCTCGTTGCAGGGAATCCATGATGCCATCGTAATGGTATTGTGGATCACTTTGAAAGTAAGGATCCCACGGGATTTCTTCGCTAAAAACTACGGTGCCATCGATGACGGCCGCGCATTTCCGGTCTGATCCGCCGAGGTCAAATCCGATGCGGCATCCATCGAGGTGGCGGCCGAGCGGCATGGCATTTTCTCGGGCTTCGGGCATGTCGGCGGCGGCCCGGGATTCGATGACTAGCGGGGTCCCGTAGACTTTGTCACCCATGAACCAAGCGTCGAAGGCGCGGCGTCCTTCGGGCCGGTATTGTGCGCTGACGGCGGCGGCAATTTCGGGGGCGCCGCTGATGAGGACGCGGGAGCCACCGCGTTGCCAGAGCAGGAATTTTACCAAACGTTCGATGTGGCGCAGGTTGAGGGCGGCATATTCCTGCCTGTCGGGCAGGACGTGGGTCGGGTAGACGGAGACGGTGCCATCGGGGCGTTCTAGGGCCAGGGTGAGCGGGCGGGAGCCGGGTGTGGCTTGACACTGGGCGGTCATGGCCCGGGACCAGAGGGCGGGCGAAATGAATCCAGGATCCAGTGGTGGAACGAGGCGCGGCGCGGTTAGGCCGGCTGGGGCGATGGAGTGAGCTGAGTCGGGCATGCGGAGTGGGTGGACCGGGTGCGAGGGTGAGAATGGGTGAAAGCGGGTGGCAGGTCAATGGGGACGGGCCAAATCCTCGGCAATGGCAGCCGCTCCGATAAGGCCGGCGTCATTCTTAAAATGGGCGGGCACCACGAGCAGGTTATCGCGGAACGGGCCGGCTAGCTGAGCGGATAGTTTTTGGCGCAGTGGGCCGAAAATAAGGTCGCCGGCAGCGGCGATGCCCCCGCCGATGATGATGGCCTGGGGGTTGAGCAGCCAGCAACAGTTGGCCAGACTGCAGGCCAGTTGGCTGGTGAATTCGTCCCAGACGCTGAGCGCCACCGCATCGCCCGTCTGGGCGGCGGCCGCCATCATGGCTGGAGTACATTCCTCTGCGGATTTGCTAACCCCATGGTCGGCATACAGTTGCTGGGCCCGGTCCGCCACTTGTTTGTTGCCCACATACCGTTCCAAGGCGCCCGTATTGCCGTGCGGTCCTTCCACGCCGCGGTAATCAATGCTCATCTGTCCGACCTCCCCCGCACCGCTGCGGGCCCCATGGTACAGCCGCCCGTGAATAAAGACCGCGCCACCAACACCAGTGCCCAGCGTGATCGCAAGAAAATCCGTCAGCCCGCGGGCCGCTCCATAACGTAACTCAGCCACTCCCATGCAGTTAGCATCATTCTCGGCTACCGCCGGCAACCCTGTCAACTCCCGTAGCTCCCGCCCTAACAACACTTCGCGCCAGCCAGGTACATTGGTCAATTCATGAACAATCCCCGTCTTCACATCCACAAATCCCGGAACCCCAACCCCAATGGCTGCCACCTCCGGATGAGCGTCTCGCAAAATCGCCACCCGCCGCGCCATCTCCGCTACAATCGCCTCCGCACCCGCAAAATCAGACGTGATAATCGGTTCGTCCCGGTGCAGAACAGCCGCGCCTTGACACACTCCGAGCTTCACAGAGGTGCCTCCCATGTCGATGCCAATAATTGGTTGAGCCATCCGGGATTGGATGGCGGGTCAGGCAGATGGTCAAGAAATCGTTCACAGAGAAATTTACACCGCTCCTCACCGTCCGGGCCCATGGCCGAGGCGGGAGGCGCTTGACGGGGGTCTCCAGACCGGGACTGGAGTCGTTGGACCGGATCCGTTGGACCGGGCGCACCTCAAGGTGACAGCCTCTCTAGGGCGGGGTGGTTTGCGCTGTTGGCCCTTTTCAGCCGGGGTGGTGCACTTTTCCGGGCTAAGGTTTTTTCTTTCAGGTCGCGGCGCTCAGGACGGCGTGGTCGATGCTGGCCAGACGGCGTTTTTTTCCACCAATTTTGGGCACGCAGTCGATCAGGGCGCGGGAATACGGATGTTGAGGGTTCTGCAAAATGTCGGTGGTGCGTCCGCTTTCGACCATTTGGCCGCGGAACATGACGACTACGCGATCGGCCAGTCCGGGAAGGATATGGAAGTTATGTGTGATGAGCAGAATGGCCATGCCATGTTCTTTTTGCAGCCGGGCCAGCAGCTCGATGATTTGTTTTTGCACGGTGGCGTCGAGAGCGGTGGTGGGTTCATCGGCGACGAGCAAGGCTGGACGGGCGGCGAGAGCCATGGCGATCATCACACGTTGCTGCATGCCGCCGGACAATTCATGGGGATAGCTATGGAGGCGGTCGCGGGCATTGATGATGCCGACTTGGTCGAGCCAGTAGACGCATTCATCATCGATGCGGTGGCTGGCCACATCGGGGCGGTGGAGGCGGATGGTTTCGGCTATTTGCGAGCGGATGGTGAAGACGGGATTCAGAGAGGTCATCGGGTCTTGGAAGACGTAGGCGATCTCTTTGCCCCGCACGTGGCGCAGGTTATGGTGGGGCAGGGTGAGGATGTCACTGCCGCGGAGGAGGATGCGGCCGCTTTCGTAGTGGGCGGGCGGGGATGGCAGCAGCCGGGTCAGGGCCATGGCGGTGACGCTTTTGCCAGAGCCGCTTTCGCCGACGATGGCCAGCGTTTCCCCTTCGGCGATCGAGAAGGAGACACCTTTGACCGCCTCGACCACGGGGCGGTCGTCGGGGCGGAACGAGATGCGGAGGTTTTCCACGGTGAGCAGACTCATGTCAATCAGTGGGCCGGTCCGGGGCGTTTGTCATTCGTGATTTGCGGGTGGAGCCACATCGGGGGTGGCGGGCGCGGGGGAGCAGCAGGCGCACAACTGGACGAAGTGGCCGGGGCTGATTTCGGTCAGCTGCGGGTTGGACTGGAGTGATTGGTCGTACTGGGGATGTTTCATGCGGTGTCCGAAGGCGCAGCCTGGGGGCGGGTTGATCGGGCTGGGTACGTCGCCGTCGAGAAAAACCCGGTGGCGGGCCGCGGCGGGGTCGGGGACGGGATTGGCGGCGAGCAGGGCCTTGGTGTACGCGTGGCGGGGGTGCTGGTAGATGGCTTCCGAGGAGGCCAATTCCACGATTTTCCCCAGATACATGACTGCTACCTTATCACTCATGTGCTTGACCACGGCCAGGTTGTGCGAAATGAACAGATAACTCAGTCCGAGGTCACGCTGTAGGTCGAGCAGCAAATTGAGCACTTGGCTT
>JALRGB010000021.1 GCA_023253575.1 Verrucomicrobiales bacterium | reverse complement strand
CCCGACGTTCGCCTCAATGAAGTTTTCGCCCGCGGCACCGGCCCTGACTTCATCGAAATCCATAATGCCGGCACTCTCGCCGCCGAACTCTCAGGCATGGGGCTCACCGATGACCCAGCTCGCCCAGCAAAATTTCTGTTTCCCGCCGCCACCGTGTTGCCACCCGGCGGCTACTTATCAGTCACTTTGGATGAAGACGCCCCGTTCCGGCTCGATGGCGATGGCCAGACGGTCGTCCTCCTGCACCGCGATGGCACCGTCGCTGACGCTCTCGCCTTCGGTCCACAGGCCGATAACCGATCGACCAGCCGTGGCCCCGGCGGCTGGGAACTCGGCATCCCTACGCCCGGCGCCGGCCACCAGGCTGACCCCACCGGCCCGCCGACCGGATTAAGAATCAATGAATGGATGGCTTCCAACCCCGACGGCGCTGACTGGTTCGAGATCGTCAATACCAGCCACCAACCCGTCAGTCTGGCCGGCGTGCAGTTGCGCCGCAGCTCTGAGATCACTTCTCTGCCAGTCCATTCGTTCATCGGTCCCGGTGGGTTTCAGCAGTTCGTCGCCGACCGCAGTCCCGGTCCTAACCATACCGTATTTAAATTGAGTAGTAATGGTGAAACAATCATAGTCGCTGATGCGGAAGGAAAATTCATCGACACTGTCACTTTCGGTCCACAGGAATCAGGGGTCGCCGAAGGCCGACTCCCAGATGGCGTCGGACCCGTGGCCCGCTTTCCCCAGCACGCCACTCCAGGCGAACCCAATGCCTTCTTCCTTAACGATATCGTCATCAGCCGGGTGTTTCCAGACATCGAGGTATTCAACCGCAGCAGCACGCCGGTCGTCATTGATGGCTGGGGGCTCAGCGACACTCTCGATCGCTTGAATCAATTTGTGGTGCCTGCGGGTTTTGGCGCGGTCCCGCCCGGAGGCACCCGGGTCATCGCGGCCGAAACGCTGCCTTTCGCCCTGAATACGCTGCGTGGCGGCAAGGTCTATCTCTCACATGACGGCACGCACCGCAGCCGCCAGTCCTACGGAGCATGGGACGGCCACCCGTGGGGCCTAGTCGAACGCGCCACTGGCGCAGTCTTCGTCCGCATCGAGCCCACGCCACCCACTCCCAGCAACGTGCCGGTAGTCGGTCCCGTCATCGTCAGCGAAATCAATTACCACCCGCCAGACGTGCCCGGGAAGAAGCCCGGCAACGAATCCGGTTATGAATTTGTGGAATGGCTCAATACGAGCAACGCCACCGTCGACCTCACCGGCTGGCGTCTCGCTGGCGATGCAAATTTCACCGTGCCCGACGGCACCCTGCTGGCACCCGCTGAAAGAATCGTCATTGCCTCAACCAGCCCGCAAGACCATGCCTCGCGCTATCAGTCGCCCCCGAATACCCGCATCCTTGGCCCTTGGTCCGGCCGTTTGTCAAAATCCCAAGGAAATGTGCAGATCATTCGCCCCCTGCCGCCAGTCGCCACCCCAGGGCCAGACTTCGGCTTCCAGCCGGAAATCGTCCTCGAAAGCGTCAACTACACCGATACGACTCCATGGCCGGAAATCGCCGACGGCGGCGGTCCGGCCCTCGTGCGCACCGCCCCCACCCAAGACGGTCGCGAGGCATCCTCTTGGAGCACCGAGGCCCCGTCGCCAGGAACCAACCCGTCCCCAAATCAATCGCCATCCGTCTCGATCCTGAGCCCCGCCCAAGGCACCGTCACCGCCGCCGGTCGACCACTCACCTTCTCGGTCAACGCCGCCGATCCCGATGGCACCATCTCCCTCATCGCCCTCGAGGTCGATGGCGTGGTCATCGATGTCGATACCGCCGCCCCATATGCTTTCACCTGGTCATCCGTCGATCCCGGCCCGCACGCGCTGCGGCTAATTGCCGTCGACAACCGCCTCGCGGCCGCCACTGCAGAAATTTCTCTCACCCTGACCAATGACCCGCCACTGGCGGCCCTGCTTTCGCCCAAGCCGTACACACGCGTCACCGAAAACGATTCGATCATGCTGGAAGCCGCCGCCATCGATCCCGAAGGCATGATCGAACGGCTCGAATTCCTTGTCGATGGTATCGTCGTCGGTACCGCGACTTCCCCGCCATGGCGCCTGCCATGGAACGCCAGCCCGGCCGGCCAACACCGCGTGACCGTCCGCGCCATCGACGTCACTGGGCTTTCCTCGGTCTCACCGCCCTCGGGCATCGTCGTCGTGGGAATCACCCCCGCCAGCCCGGTTATCGCCTGTCAGGTGCCCGCAGGCACGGTCGGACAACAAAATTACAACGGCAGTCTGGGTCACGATTTTGAGGTCCTAACCCCCATCGTGGTGACGCGTCTTGGTGTATTCGATAGCGGCTCGAACGGATTAAGCAACACACTCACCGCCCAACTGTGGCGCAGTCTGCCGTCGCCACAGCTCCTCAGGTCCATGACATTCACCACCGCCGCCCCCGGCACGCTGGCCGCTGGCACCTCCAGCCGGTTTAAAGATCTCACCACCCCATTGGTACTGGTTCCGGGAACATACACCACGGTGGCTTACGGTTATTCAGCCAGTGAGCCCAATGGAAACGCCGGCATCGCCGCCCCCGTCTGGACCAGCGACACCGGAGGTGGACTCATCCGCTTCATCGGCGGCGGACGCCACGGCCCGGCCGCGCAGTTTCCCGGCACCGTCGACGGCGGCCCCGCCGACCGCTACGCCGCACCGACTTTCGAGTTCATCAACGCCGATGGCGATGGCGATGGCCTGCCGCTCGACTGGGAAATCACCCACGCTTTCAATCCCGAGGATCCATCCGACGGCCCGGCCGATACCGATGGCGACGGCCACTCCAATCAGGAAGAATACGCCGCCGGCACCCACCCGCGCCAAGCCACCAGCTCACTGGAACTCGAACTCGTCGAGGCCACCGCCACTCAAACCACCGTGCGCCTCGTCCTGCCCGCCCAACGGACCGCCACCCTCCAATGGAGCCGAGAATTAGTCTTCTGGATCAATCACCAAACAATCGCCGCCACCGCCGCTCAGCGCACCATCGAGTTTAAACTGCCAGCCGAATCAGATCGGTTCCTTCGCGTACTCGTCCAGCCGTGAGTCCAGCGTTCCTTAAGATCGCAGCCGTTTCCTCACTCCCGAACCCGGAGTTTCACGCCGGGCTGATAGACACTGCCCCTTTTGGCAGAGGAGGTTCCACCAGACCTACCGTTCCTATCATTCCACCGCGCAGTGAATAGCCCAGAGCTGGCGGTCGCGATTTTGCTGGTTGTTCGTTTTGATCAGGAGCTGGTTATCGCCTTCCTGCAGCGTGACGGGAATCTCTGCTGTTTGAAATTCCTCGCTATGATCAAGCAGGGCCACTTGTTGCCCGTTTAAGTACACGATAGCCCAGTTGTCCAAACCGAGTCGGAGCGTGGCCGAACGTGCCGATCCGCTGGTCAAGGTGCCGCGAACATAGCACGAGTGATCAGTTCGCGGGTATGGATAGCGGGTTTGATACACGCCTTCGAGCCGGACCCATCCAAATTTCGGGGTCAGACGATGAGTCGTCAACTCCTTGGCGCCCACAGTCACTGATTCGGCCCAGTCGCCCAGCGAGAGCTGTCGTACGAGGTCGTCAGCTGGTTTCTGGAACGCCTCCATCTCCGTGCCGTCTGGAAACGGTCCTACGACTTGCCAGTCGGTCGGCGTCACGATCGACGGAGCTTTCGAACCCGGCACTTTGTAGAAATAAGAAACCGCCTCGCAGTCGTCCGGCCGCGCCGCGGAGGTAAAAATCAACGATGAACGGAAGGTAATCGGATCTGGGCCGAAGAAGCGGTAGAAAACACCATCCTGATCCGTGCGGCCCCGGTTGTCACGATAAGGACAACCCGCCCAACGAGTCTGATACTGATTGAATCCCCACGAGAAGCCGAAGTCATCCTCGACATTGTGACCAGAGATCACATGAGGGTCGGTCTGGCCATCGATGAGCATCCGGGTCCCGCTATTGTGAAAGACCATGTCGCTACGATCGCGCTGCCGCCATCCCATGATATAACCGGCGAGAAACCCGACTCCTTCCGCCTCCGCGATGGGAAACGGCTCGGAGGGCGTACCAGGCTGCACGATGTTCCGCTGCGAGTGAAAACGAAGTGCGGTCAGCTCCACCCCTTCGCGATACTGTTGCCAATCGATCATGCCGCCCCCGTTTTTCGGGGAACCCGCCCGCAGCACGATGCGACAGCCGTTGGAGAACGGGATTGGTAAATAAAGGTTCCATCCAGGCGACGCCTTTTTGGGAATCATCGGGTCGTTCGTCACCGTGAAGTTCGGGAAATTCACGAGGCCAGCGCTGTCGATATGATAATCTTCAAAGCCCAACAGCACCCCAAAAAACGAACGAAATGGCATGTTGACCTGAGGCTCAGCCGCCCCATCCACCGTGATTTCGATCGATACATCATCGATGTCTTTTTCCCCGAAGACGAACCACAGATGGCGCACGCAACCCGCTCCCGAGGCGTTAAAGATTTCAACGGCCTTGTCCGGCGTCAGGGTCATGTTCGCCGACGTTCGACGAGCACGAAAGTCCGTCGGCAGCTGCAGCAAAGGCACCGCCGGATCGGCAAAGGTCGACGGAAACGGATCCATCGGCGGCTGCGCTGGCAGTGGAATACTCCAGAAATGGACGATCGCGCCCGCAGCCCAGAGGTAGCGCTTTAGCAGTGCCCCCACCCACCGCGTGTGAAAGAAGAATGGCATGGTGATGAATGACTGAATGCCTGAACGCCTTCCTGATTAGGGTCGTGTCCACGCCGACCGTAGTTCGTGAACCTCAAGAGCGGTTACATGGGCCGCCCCGCCGCGCGTTTCGAAGGAAACGCTCCGCTCGTCCGGTTTGACCAGAAACGGCATCGGGACATAACAAAGCCCGTCGCTGGCGAAAACTTCGACACCCGTGCGGTCGCAATAAATCACAAGTCGTTGTTTCCCATCTCTCAACGGCGCGGCCGCTCGATGACCAGCCACGATAAGTTCCTGCTTCGCCACGTCATAGTCGACGGTGATGCCACGGATCTTGAGGGCGATTTCCTTCGCCTTATGCGGCTCGAATTCGACGCGCACCTCGACCAGCTCAGCCCCGATGGCGCCGAGTGGATTTTTATCGCCAGGAGCCAGCGTCATCGGATCAAAGCGATGAGACTTCGTGCGCAGCGCCTCGAGTTCTTTGACGGGCATGAACGTCAGGCGCGGGCCGTCGGTGGTTTGCGCCAGCTTGAGCTCCAGCGGCACGGTCATGCTTTGGTTGAAGGGCATACCTTTGGTCTCGGTCTGCCACCAGCCAATGAATAGACGCCGCCCGTCAGGCACATCGCTGAACGACTGCGCCGCGTAAAACCCCCGGCCCCGATGACCCGGCAAGCGCACGGCATCAGGCAAAAATGATTTTCCGTCGAATGAGCCCGTCGCATATTGACTGTCTGCACCCAGCAGCACCCACTTTTTCCGCGTGGCATCACCGTCGACTGGCAACTCGAAAAAATCAGGGCATTCGTAGAGATAGCGACCGCCGGTCTTATCGCCATCGCTGATGCTAGCCAGCTGCCAGTCTTTGAGGTTTGGCGATGTGAAAAAGTGGACGGTGTGCCGCTGCTGCCATTCAACGTAGAGAACCATCACCCACTGCTGGGTCGGCTCGTGCCAGATGACTTTCGGATCGCGATTGCCGCCGGTGATTTCTTTCACCACTGGGTTGGCATGGTATTTGGTAAATGTTCGGCCGTCGGTGCTATAGGCGAGACATTGCGTCGCCGGGTTGCCGGCGGCGGTGTAAAAGAGCACGAGTGGCGGCTGGCCGTCCTTGCCGAACCCACTGGTATTTTTCCAATCCACGACCGCACTGCCGCTGAACATTGGACCCATGTCGTCGGGCAGTAATTTATCGCCCAGTTCCTCCCAATGAACGAGGTCTTTGCTGACCGCGTGGCCCCAATGCATGTTGCCCCATCCCCATCCATAGGGGTTGTGCTGAAAGAAAAGATGATATTCGCCATTATAAAACACGCAGCCGTTGGGGTCGTTGTTCCAGCCGCGCTGCGGCGAAAAGTGAAACTGCCCGCGAAGCGGTTCACGGTACAAGCTGTCCGCCTCCTTGAGCACGTCGCTCTGCTCAATGCTGCTGAGCGCCGCAGAATCCTCCCGTAGCCTGTCCACCCGCAACGTGAGCGACTGACCCTTCCAAGCACTGACATCCATCGGGGCCCACCAGTCGGGCGCAGCATCGGCAAGCTCAATGTCGTTGCGGACAACCCGCTGCCCGTCCACCAGCAACGTAACCACGCGCTTAGCCGCCCCATTTTTCACCGGAATATGTAGGTAACGCGAGGTGGCAGTGAATGTGCGCGCCATATCGTTGACGAATCCCTTCGGCTTCACATCCGTCTGGACAATGTGATCGACATTGATGTGCCCCCAACCGCCAGTCGCCTCGTCCACGATGCGCAACGTGGCCATCATTCCGGCAAACTCGCCCACCTCCCACGACTCCGGCGCCAACGTCTCGCTGCCACCTTGCTTGTCGTTCGGCCCGGTCGCACTGCGGACGACCCGGCCGTCAACCAGCAATTGCAAGGCCAGCCGGTCACTCCGGCCGCCACCAATCAAAAAGGAAATAAAGGATCGCTCAATCTTGAAGGCCGGTGACACCAGCAAACCAGTCGAATCATCGCCAGCATAAAACGAATTTACCAGCCCCTTCCCTTGAAACCCCTCGACATTCATCTGCCCCGGTAAGGGACCTGACGCAGGACCAGCCCCAAAGGCCTCACCCGTCACCGTCCATGGCGCATACGAGCCGTTTTCAAAATCAGCCAGCACCTTATCCTCCGTGGCCGCGGCAGAGACCAGACATGACAGAAAGAAGGCAGCAGTCATCAGCTGTGTGTTCATATAAGTTTATAAAGCGCGAAAAAATGGACAGAAACAAATAAGGCGAAAACCAATAAGTGAATGCCAGAGCGACGCGGTCGTCCTCTGGTCAAATTTTGAATTATCAGGGCTAGGCGATTCTGCTCGAAACCGAAGCTCCATCAGCATCACCGCTCCCTGCATAGCCCCAACACCCTTATCCATACCAGACCGACCGAGTCAGCCAATGCCAAAACCAACCGCTCG
>JALRGB010000785.1 GCA_023253575.1 Verrucomicrobiales bacterium | reverse complement strand
ACAATTTCCTTCGCGACACCACCACCGGCCTCTCTCTGGACGTGAGCCGCATGGGCTTTGATCCTGACTTTTTCGATCGCATGGCGCCCCGCTGCACCAAGGCGCTCGCCGAAATGGCCGCGCTGGAAGCTGGTGCGATTGCCAATCCGGACGAAGGTCGGATGGTCGGCCATTACTGGTTGCGCGCCGCCGCACTCGCCCCCACCCCGGCCCTGCAGGCCGAAATTGAACGAGACATCGCCGCCAGTGAATCCTTCGCCGCCGCCGTCCATGCCGGCACCATCGCCGCGCCCAGCGGTCGTCCGTTTTCTCGTCTCCTGATCATTGGCATCGGCGGCAGCGCCCTCGGACCACAATTGACGACTGCCGCCCTCATCGATGAATGGCAGGCTCCGGTTCGAACCCACTTTTTTGACAATACCGATCCCGAAGGATTTCAACGGATTCTGGCGGAAATCGGCCCTGATCTGGCCACGACTCTGACGGTGGTTATTTCCAAATCGGGGGGCACGCCGGAAACGCGCAACGGCATGCTGGCCGCCGAGGCCGCCTACGCCGCGGCAGGCTTAAACATGGCACGCCAAGCGGTGGCCGTCACCGGCACCGCCGCCGGCGGCATTTCCAGCAAACTGGAAGCCTACGCCATCGAGCACGGATGGCTGAAAATTTTCCCCATGACGGACTGGGTAGGCGGCCGCACCTCGGTCATGAGCACAGTCGGACTGGTGCCACTCGCCCTGCAAGGAGCCGATATTCGGGCATTTCTCGCCGGCGCCGCAGCCGTCGACGAACGCACCCGCTCCGCCCCAGCCCGACAAAACATGTCGCTCCTCCTCGCCCTCGCCTGGCACCACGCCGGCGGTGGACAAGGCGCTAAAGACATGGTCATCCTCCCGTACAAAGACCGCTTGGCCCTCATGAGCAAATACCTCCAGCAACTCGTCATGGAATCGCTGGGCAAACAACACGACCGCCACGGAGCCACCGTCAACCAAGGCATCGCCGTCTATGGCAATAAAGGATCAACCGACCAGCACGCCTATGTGCAACAGCTGCGCGATGGCGTGAACAATTTCTTCGCCACCTTTATCGAGGTCCGCGAAGCCTCCCCCACCCCGCAGGCGGAAGTCGACCCCGGAGTCACTCCGGGTGACTATCTGCAAGGGTTTCTCCGCGGCACGCGCTCTGCCCTGTACGACAACGGCCGCCAGTCGGTCACCTTGTCGATTCCACGCGTCGACGCCTTCCACCTCGGCGCCTTGATCGCTCTCTATGAACGCGCCGTCGGCTTCTACGCCAGCCTCGTCGACATCAACGCCTATCATCAACCCGGCGTGGAGGCCGGCAAAAAGGCCGCAGCGGTATTCCTCTCCCTACTCAGCCAAGTGCGCGCCGCCCTTTCGTCCCAACCGCAGACCGCCGATACCGTGGCTGCCGCCGTAGCCGCCGATCCCGAAGACGTCTGGCATTGCCTCAACCACCTGGCCACCAATCAGCCAAGCATCATCTGCACCTTAGGCCACTCCCCCGCCACCGACACTTTCGCACTGGCCCCATCCACCGGCCCAGACAGAAAATAAACCTGCCCCTCCAGATGGCGGGACCCCATAACCCACCCGGGCAGATCGACCGGCAGGTGACCAGCCGGCGAGGCCAGCCGACCCGTAATCGCCCCAGTGACCGCACCAGCGGTCGCCATGAGACGATGGGGCAGGCGCCCCCCCAGCCGCCCGGTCGTCCATAGCTCATTTGCAGCTTAATCCGTCAGCGGCGCCTTGACCCACCGGCGGGCCTTGAATTCAAATCGCGGCAGGCTACCGGGCGGAAAAACCTCAACTGGGATGCGCAGCGCCAGTGCATCGGTCAGGCTTTTTTCCAGCATAGGTGCGAGGGAAGCATCTGCCTCATGGTGGAATTCCACCACCAGCCGCAACTCCAGCATGCCATTCAACCATTCCTCTCTCACTTGATACTCTGCCACTTCCGGAAAAAGCCGCAGCACTCCCTCAATGGCACTAGGGTAAATATTCACCCCGCGCACGACCACCATGTCGTCGGTTCGACTCAATATCCCACCCGCCAACAACAACCCGCCATCCGCCGCCCGCGCTTTGATGACAAAATCTCCGGTGCGATAGCGTAACAAAGGACATCCCAGCCGGTCCAGCGTGGTCAACACCAGCTCGCCCTGACCTCCATTCGGAACTTCGCGGCCAGTCTCAACATCTATGATCTCCGCAAAATACGATTCTTCAATAATCCGTAAAAACCCAGGCAGCCCAGGCTCTTCATGCGTCACCGGTCCGGCTTCGGTCAGCCCATGGTGGTCGAAAATAACCGCACCCGGCCACAAACTGGCCAGCCGCTGCCGGGTCGCCGCAATGCTTCCGCCCGGCTCGCCCGCCACAATGACCATACGAATGCTCGTTTCAATCTGGTGAGCGACCCGGGCTTCGCCCAGCCGCACCGCATACGTCGGCGTGCAGCACAATACTGTGGCACGGTTCTCCGCCATCGCCTGCAACCGCGCCGTACTCGACAGCCCGCCACCCGGCATGGCCATCAACCCCATGCCTAAAGCCGCCTCAAAGGCCGTCCAAAACCCCAAAAATGGACCAAATGTGAAAGCAAAAAAGACACGATCCCGGCCGGGAACCACCCCGGCCGCCTCATACACCCGCCGCCAACACCCGAGCATGGCCGCCCAATCTTCAGAAGTATCAAGCCACGGCAGCGGACGCCCAGTCGTACCACTGGTCTGACAAAACCGCGTGTAGCGCTCCAACGGCCACGACAAATTTGTGCCATAAGGCGGACATCCCTCGCGGTCAGCCACTAAGTCATGCTTGGTCAACAACGGACAACGGGCCGCAAAATCCGCCAAGCTCCGCGGCCGCCACTTTTTTGGCAGCCGCCGGGCATAAAACTCATTAGCAGGCAAAATCACCGCCAACAGGCGGCGTAACTTGTCCCACTGCACATCACGAACCGCCATCTCAGTGTCAGGTGACCGGATACGAACGGGTGCTCACATCAGCATAACCCGCCGCCACCTCGACCGCCGCCAGCTCGGTCGTCGGACGAATTAATCCACCACCCAGCCCGCTCGTCACCGGCGCCACCGCCGCCGGAGCCGCCGATTTGTCCGGTGGAGCCGATGGCTTGAATTTGACCACCATAAACCCCCCAGCCGCCGCCATCACAATGCCCGCCACAAACGGAAACGGCAAATGATACGATTTGCCAGCCAGCCGGTCCAACCAGATCGAAACCAACGCATTCACCACTGGCGCACCAGCAAAAACAATCGACATGACCACCGCCGGTGGATTGGCCACTTTCCCCTTAAAGGCCGCCCCCAAGGCTAAAAGCGTGGTAAACGCCCCAATCGCTCCAGCCACTCCAGCAATAAAACTCCAGTTGATGCCGCCCGCCGTGAATTTCCAAGTCGCCCCAGATGTCTTCAAAATGAACAACGGCCCCAGAATGGCCACCACAAAATACGCCACCCCCACCAGCAAGAAAGCTTTGTAACGACCGTTGACCGGATCGCCCATCAAAACCTGCCCTTTGTGCAGCAGGATACCATATACTCCCCACGACACAACGGTCATGAGGGCGAAGAGAAGCCAATGGTGACCCATGGGTGTGCGCGAAGGATTAGAGGTGGTAGATGACACGGGGTGAGAAGGATGCGTCCGGCCAGAAGATGACCAGACCCAACGAATGAGACCAGGCTTGCCTGCGCAATCTCCCGGCCAGCCTCCACTCTTCGCTCGCCCTGCTATCAAACAAGAGAAAAAATCCACACTGCCACCACGCCCCCCACCACCAAATTTCGAAAAGTCCTTTCACATCCGCCCGCCATGCTCTCCATTGTGCCATGGCCCGTCCCCTCACTCATCCCCGCCGCTCCGAATGAATGCCTTCGGCTACTTCTTTCACCGCATCGGCTCAAAACTCGGTATCCTCAGCGAACGCCATCGCTGGGGCGCCATCAATCGCGAAACCCAGATCCTCAGCGAAGCCGAAGACTTGCTCGGACGCCTAGCCTGGCCGGACGTCAAGGACATCGACGACCTCTCTGGTGAATATTGGCAGATCCGTGACCTCGATCAACAACAGGAAATGCTGCGCCAAGCGTCCCTCGCCGCCGATGAACGCAATGAACAACTGCGAGAGTCACTGTACGACATCGAAGACGCCGCCGAAGCACGGCTCAAAGGTCTTCGTGAACTGAAATCGAAACGCATGGAAGAAGCCCTCGGCTTAATGCGGGAAATCGACCAACTCAAAGACTGGAAGGAAGAAACAAAAAAGAAGTATACCAACTTGAAGTCGAAAATCGAGCTCATGAGGCGGCTCGGACAAAACGACGAAGATATCAGCAGCGAGGTCGTCAAAACCGAGGCGGCCATGGCCAGACTTAAAGAGGAATTCACCGGCGACCTCGGCGACATCAGCGCCAAAACCACCGCCATCGAAACCCTCGAAAATGAAATCGCCGCCATCGAGACCGAGTTGAATGAAAGCAAATCCAAAGTCAAAGAAGAAACCGCCGAATTGACCGCCGAGGTGGGACGCCTCTCGAAACAAATCGCCGAACTTTCAGCCAAAATCGGTGCCCTCGAAAATGCCAAGTCCAACTTTTATTTCACCGTCGGCCACTACCTCAGCAACCGCTTGGAATCCCGCTCCCCGGACATCGTCGCCGTGCTGCGCAAACACCGTCCGCTCATCTCACGGATTTTTTATTACCGGCGTTCTATCGCCCTAAATCAACAACTGACCCGGAAGGATAAAAGTCGCTAAGCCTCATGGACGCGGCACGGCTCGCCTTCCTCAAGTCTCATCGGGCCCATGATGCCCGCGCGCTCCTGCGCCGGTGGCAATCAGCCGTGCGCCAAGCCGGATGGCAGCACCGCCCGCTGGCCGTCCTCAACGGCTGGCCCGTGATGGCCGTCGAGTCGCCCGCCGCCCGGCAGTCACCCGGCGGTCTCTACCTCAGCGCCGGCGTGCATGGCGATGAACCGGCCCCAGCATGGGCCCTGCTCGAATGGTTTGAAACCCACGCCCGCCGCCTGCGCGACTGCCCAGTCACCATCGTGCCATGCTTCAACCCCCACGGCTTTGCCGCCAACACCCGCACCGACTACCTCGGCGAAGACCTCAACCGCCAGTTTCACCGCATCGACCACCCGCTGATCAGCCCATGGCGTGATTGGCTGGGAACTCGCCAGTTCGCCCTCGGCCTCTGCCTCCACGAAGATTACGACGCTCGCGGCACCTACTGCTACGAACTCAGCCGCCGCCACGCCCCACACCTCGGCGCCCAATTCCTCGCCGCCAGCGACCCGGTCATACCTCGCGAAAACCGGCCCCGCATCGAGGGACGCCGCGCCGTCGACGGCGTCATCCGAAGGTCCACCCCACCACGCGATTTACCCGGTCACGCCGAAGCCATGACCCTTCACTTCCACCACGCCCCGCATACCCTAACCTTCGAAACCCCCTCCGAATTCTGCCTCCATGACCGGGTCCAAGCCCATCGCCTCATCCTCGAGGCCGCCCAACGGGAAATGAATTGGTAACCACCCCCCGCCCGTTTCTCCCACTCGCTTTTCCCTCGTCCCGCTCCCAATCTATCATCCCTCACACCAAACCCCGAAACCCCACCCCCACTGCCACCCATGAAATCCACCGCCCTGCTCACCAGTCTGGCCATCCTCGCCACCGCCGTAGGCCTCAGCCTGCGCGCCGCTGAACGCGCCAGCACCCCCAAACCCCTGCGCGCCCTGCTCGTCATCGGCGGATGCTGCCACGATTACGCCAAACAAAAAGAAATCCTCAAAGCCGGTCTAGAAGCACGCGCCAACTTGACCGTCGACATCCTTTACACCGCCGATAGCGGCACCAGCTTCCGCTTTAAAGAATACGAAAATCCGAAATGGGCCGAGGGATACGACGTCGTCATTCACGATGAATGCACCGCCGATGTCAAAGACGCCGCCCTCGTCGAAAACGTCGTCGCCGCCCACCGCGAGGGCGTGCCCGCCGTCAATCTCCACTGCGCCATGCACAGCTACCGCGTGGGAATTTTCAACTCCCCAGTAGAACCAGATTCACCCGACGCCTTGTGGTTCGAAATGCTCGGTCTCCAGTCGAGCGGCCATGGCCCACAGGAACCAATCGCCGTCACCATGACGGACGCCAGTCATCCAGTCACCAAAGGCCTCACCGGATGGACGACCAGTAAGGAGGAACTTTATAATAACCATACCATTTTCCCCACCGCCCACGTCCTCGCCCGCGGCACCCAAGGGAAACAAGAAGCCGTCGTCGCTTGGACCAATCACTACGGCCCGAACAAAACCCGGATCTTCTCCACCACCATCGGCCATAATAACGAAACCGTCGCCGATGACCGCTACCTCGACTTCATCACCCGCGGACTGCTCTGGTCCGTCGGTAAATTAGACGACCAAGGACAAGCCGCCGCCGGCTTCGGGCCGGCCACCACCACCAAATAACCCGCCACTACCACCACCCCTCGGGAAAATTTGAACTCCCAGCCCGGCCCAGTAGTCCGACTCTCTCGGAATACTGGCCGCCCACACCCCAATCCAATGAATTCATCCACCTTCATCCTCGCCTCCACTCGCCTGCTCGCGGCCACCCTGCTCGCCACCGGGCCAGCCACCCACGCCGCCGAACAAACATTCGACTTCAAAGACCCCAAAGGTGTGAATAATGCCACTTTTAAGCTGGATGCCGTGCTCGAAACCATCACCGGCTCAGCCAATGGCGTTTCCGGGACCCTGACCATCGACCGTGAAAAACCCGAGGCCACCAAAGGTGTCATCACCATCGCGGCCCCGTCGCTGCATGTCGAAAACACCGCTATGAAGGAACACATGCACGGAAAAGACTGGATCGACTCCGCCACCCACCCGGAAATCAAGTTCACCGTCAACAGCCTGTCGGACTTTAAAATGACCGGCGACACCGCCACTGCCACCGTCGAAGGGAAATTTTCCCTCAAAGGCACCGAAAAAACCATCAACGTCCCCGCCAAAGTCACGCTGCTGCCAGGGATGCTCGGCAAACGCAGCAATGGCAAGCTGGAAGGTGATCTCATGGTCATTCGTAGCACCTTCACCATCAAACGCAGCGACTACGGTATCAACCCAGCCGCCCCTACCGACAAAGTCGCCGATGACATCGAGGTCAGCCTAGCCATCGCCGGCGCCTCCCCGAAAAAATAAGGCCCCCGCCCAGCACTGCCCGTTCGCCACCCGCAACCGGCAAAGCCAATTCCTCCTCCGCCTTCAGCCCTCAGACCTTCTTCATGCGAATCGCTCTCCGTCTCCTTGCCGTGATAAGTTTCCTCGGCCCCGCTGTCTGGTGGGTGGCTGACGGCGCTCATCCGGGCTGGTCAAAAAACACCGTGGCGGTTCATACCCTGGACGAGATCACGGGCATCGAGCAAATCACTTACGAAAAGCGTTTTGTGCCGGGAATTGATACCCTCGCTTTCGGTCTCGCCGTGGCCGTCGGCCTGTCTGGGTTGAGCGCCATCATCGGTCGCCGACCCCGCTAAAGCGGACCGCCTCACTCTGGTCACAGCCGGTGTAATGTGTCACCTCGGCGTTTGCGGCTGGCTCCGGTGATGCTAGAATCACTCTTTGGCTCGTTGAGCCACTTCAACCCGGCTCATGTCCACTATCCTGCCCCTGCTCCATACCGCTTGGACCATCTTCCTCGCGTTGATGATCCTCAACGTCATGATCCTCGTCCATGAATGGGGGCACTTCCTCGCCGCGCGGTGGCGCGGGCTTAAAGTCGACAAATTCCAGATCTGGTTCGGCCAGCCTATCTGGAAAAGAACTTGGAATGGCGTGCAATACGGCCTCGGCTGGATTCCAGCCGGAGGTTTCGTCGCCCTCCCGCAAATGGCCCCCATGGATGCCATCGAGGGTGCCGGCGCGGAACCGCGCGCCTCACTGCCACCCATCACCCCACTGGATAAAATCATCGTCGCCTTCGCCGGCCCGCTCTTCAGCATCATGCTGGCCGTCCTCTTCGCCGTCATGGTCTGGAAAGTCGGGCGCCCAATCAATGAACCAAACGAACCTACACAGATCGGGTACATCGCACCCGACATGCCCGCCGCCCAGTCAGACCTCAAAATCGGCGACATCATCCGCGCCATCGACGGTCAGCCAGTCCAGCGCTGGAACGGCCAAGTCAACAGCGTAATCTGGGGCATCGTCTCGAGCCACGGCGACCAAATCATCTTCACCGTCGAACGCGACGGCCGCACCCTAGACGTGCCCGTCACCCCGAAATTAGTCGCCCTCGACGGTAGCACTACCCCCGCCACCGGCCCCGTCGCCCGCCTCACCGACTTCGTCTTTAAACGCCCGCCCCTCCGCAAAGTCGGACTGGTCGGCCGCGCCGCCACCCTGCGCGTCGAATCCATCCTCCCCAACAGCCCAGTCGACGAAGCCGGCCTGCGCCCAGGTGATGTGCTCACCTCGCTCAACGGTCAGCCCATGGCCCATTTCATCATGCTCTACAGTCATGTAGAAAAAAATGGCACCACCCCATTCACCCTCGGCATCACCCGCCAGGGAAACCCGATGGACCTCGTCATCACCCCGCGCCGACCCGACAAACCCACGTCCGCTCAACGCCCAGAACTCGGCATCGTCTCGTTTGATGACCCCGCACTCCGCACCACCCACCTCCACCAAACACCCTTTGAACAAATTGGCGAAAGTCTGCAATCGATGAAAAACCTCATCGGCAGCATCGCCTCGAAGAGCGAAATCAGCGTGGCCCACATGGGTGGCCCGGTCACCATCGTGCGCACGTACATGACGATCCTGCAGAATCCTGAAGCTTGGCGCTGGGTCCTCTGGTTCTCGGTCTTTCTGAATGTGAACCTCGCGGTCATGAACATGCTGCCATTCCCCGTCCTCGACGGCGGCCATATCACCATGGCCATCATCGAGTGGATCCGCCGCCGCCCCATCGACGTCCGGGTCCTCGAATACGTGCAGAGCGCCTGCGTCATGCTGGTCCTCGGTTTCTTCATCATGGTGACCCTCAAAGATATGGGCGACGTCGCCGACAGCACCAGCGACCGCCCAGAGCGTATCGAATTCGCCCCGCGCCCGGCCGCCGCCCCGCCTCAGTAACCGTCCGCCCACCTTCAAGGCCCCTACCCCATGCCCGCCGCCACCACTCCGCACTGCCCGGACCTCTACAATTACCACCGCCGCCCCACCCGCGAGGTCAGGGTCGGATCCGTCGGTATCGGCGGCCATCACCCCGTCCGCGTTCAGTCCATGATCACCTGCGATACCATGGACACTCAAGCCTGTATCCAGCAAACGCTAGACCTCGTCGACGTCGGATGCGAAATCGTCCGCATCACCGCTCCCACCGTCAAAGACGCTGCCAATCTCCAAGCCATCGCCGCCGGCCTGCGCCACCACGGCTGCACCATCCCGCTCGTCGCCGATATCCACTTTAAACCCGAAGCCGCCATGGAAGCCGCTCAATGGGTCGAAAAAGTGCGCGTCAATCCAGGTAACTACGCCGATTCCAAAAAATTCAAAATCGTCGAGTATTCCGACGACCAATACGCCGCGGAACTCGATCGCATCCGTGAGCGTTTCAGCCCACTGGTCCGCCTCTGCCAGACGCGCGGCGTAGCCATGCGCATCGGCACCAACCACGGGTCGCTGAGCGATCGCATCATGAATCGCTACGGCGATACCCCTCTCGGAATGGTCGAAAGCGCCCTCGAATTCGCCCGCATCGCCCGCGATCACGGCTATCACGAGTTCGTCTTCTCCATGAAAGCCAGCAATCCCAAGGTCATGATTGCCGCCTACCGACTGCTCGTCGCAAGGTTGTACGAACTCGGCCCGGATTGGAATTACCCCATCCACCTCGGCGTCACCGAGGCCGGCGACGGCGAAGACGGCCGCATCAAATCCGCCATCGGCATCGGCTCACTTCTCAGCGATGGCATCGGCGATACCATCCGCGTCTCCCTCACCGAGGATAGCGTTCACGAAATCCCCGTCGCCCGTACCCTGATCTCATCCCTCCTCACCGCTTCGTAATAAGCCCCCTCCAAGGCAACTTCGCTCGCGAGAATCTCTCCCCCATCAGCCCAACTCCATTGGCCTCGGCCAAAAATGGCCGATTTTCTGTGCCCGTTCGACACACTCACCTCCAGCTTTCCCAGCGCCAATCGCCCCCCGGCCTGCTCCACAGGAGAAGAATTAAAAAAATCTGCTGCAAAAATTACTCATTATAGTATAAATTATATTTACTATATGATTATGCTTGGTCGCCTCTACAAAATCCCGCGCCAAATTCATTTTTTCTGCCTGAGCCGCCTTGTTTTCAGTGTGGGCCTCAGCATGGCTTCCCTGCAAGCCGACGTGATTTTAGGGAAATATCCGGCGCCCCCTACCGCGGAGAAACTGCAACAACTCCGAGCGGAATCAGCACGACCCTCGGTCCGCTCAGTCACCCGAGGGTTTGTCGTCGACACCTCAAATCGCGAGGAAGTCCGCAATTTTTACAATGCTGTGTACAGCGCCTCGGAAAATGCCGAGCTGGCGTGGACTGGCCATTACGATCTTTGCCTCGCCGGCTCCACGGCAGCCAGTTATCGAGATCTGGTCGCCACTCGCATCAATTTTTTTCGAGCGATGGCCGGCGTACCTGCCATCATCACACTCAATGACATCTGGCATACCAAGTCTCAGGATGCGGCCTTGATGATGTCGTCCAACAACGCCCTCAGTCACACGCCACCGCCGGATTGGTATTGTTATTCGGCGGCAGGGGCGGAAGCCGCCGGAAACTCGAACATCGCCATCGGCAATGCCGGGCCCGAAGCCATCACCGCCTACATCCGCGATTCCGGTAACAACAATGCCGCCGTCGGTCACCGTCGATGGCTCTTCTACCCCCAAACCCAGACCATGGGCACCGGCGATGTGCCCGCGTCAGAATCGCAGCGCAGCGCGAATGCCACCTGGATCCTCGATGCCAACTACGGCACCCCCAGACCAGCCACTCGCCACGAATTCGTGGCTTGGCCGCCCGCCGGCTACACCCCATACCATATCGTCTATCCACGGTGGTCGTTCAGCCACCCCAAGGCCAGCTTCACCAGCCAGACAACCGTCACCGTCAGCCAACTGGGAAAAATTGTTCCCGTCAGCCTCGAACCCGTGGAGCCCGGAGCAGGGGAAAACACTCTCGTCTGGCACCCGTCATCTCTTGACCCAGCCACCAACGATCCATGGCCCCGGCCGGCTCAGGACACACCGTATACCGTCACCCTCAACAACGTCCTCATCAGCGGACAACCTCAGAGTTTCACTTACGACGTCATCGTTTTCGACCCGGCAGTCTCCAGCCCAGGATCGATCGAAACCACGCTGAGCGGGCCCCCCTCTCCGTTTGTTAAATTTCCCAATCTTTATCAGGTCACCACGGCCAACGGCGCCACCGGTGCCCAAGTAAGAGTCTCACGGCGCTCGCCACTCACCCTCACCGAGGGGGCAGAATCCGCCAGCAACTCGATGCAGGCCGTCGTCTCTGACTATCCCGTGCGCTCGTCCACCGTCAAAGCCAGCGGCTCATTCTCGTTCCACCTCGCTCATCCTGAGCCACCAGTCAATCAATCGCTGACGGTCACTCACCCCGTCCTCCCAGGCTCATCCGCCCGCCTCACCTTCAAAAGCCGCCTCGGATGGGCCACTCCCGACCAGTCCGCCCTTGTCCAACTCTCGCTAGATGAAGGCGCCACTTGGCAAAATATCTACGCGCAATCAGGCTCCAATGGCCGCGGCGAAACCACCTTCTCCCCAAAGTCCGTCGACCTCTCGTCCGCCGCCGGCCGCAGCGTGACCGTCCGCTTTCTCTACCAGTTCGCCGATTCAGGTCAATATTACCCGCAAACCACCGATGGCGTCGGATGGTACATCGATGACATTGCCTTCACCCACACCGAATCACTCACCAATCCCTCCCTGACCACTATCCCCGCGTCTACACCATACTCATTTACCCCAAATCAGTTGGAAAGTTACGCGCTCGAAGCCCGCTCCCAAATCTATGATCAGTTTTTCCTGGCCTGGGGACCCAGCCTGCTCGTCACCGCCATCCCTGGCGCCCCAGACCCAATCCCCGTCATCACCCTCGATACCCCCCCGTCCCTCACCGCCACCCAGTTCGAATGCGAATTCGCCGTGGAACACTACCGCCCTAATATGGTCCTCGAATTGCTGAAATCCCCCAGCCTCGAAGCCAAATGGACCGTCGACCCCGAGGCCCGCTTTCAACCAATCACTCCCGCCACCCGATTTCGCGCCACAACCCCTCTCCACGGAAACGCCCACATGTTCTACCGGGTCCGGCTCCGCTAATCCAGACGCGAACTCGCGCCAACCCGACCCAGACGCCCGTCTGAGACGCCAGACGCCGCCGTAAAATCAGCATCAA
>JALRGB010000708.1 GCA_023253575.1 Verrucomicrobiales bacterium | reverse complement strand
CGCTTCATACACCAACGCCGTACCATCCTCGGCGTCAGTAAAGACCCCGGCGGAAAAGGCGTAACTGAAAGCCACGTTCTCCGTGGCCGTGCGGTCAGAAATCGGGGCCGCCACTACCGGCGCATCATTCACCGGCACAATGTTAATCCTCATCGTAGTCACCGTCGACGCCAGATTCGAGCCAGGCGTGCCGGTGTCGCCAACCCGCAACGAAAATCGAGCATAATCCGGCCCAAATCCATTGACCCCCGGCTTGAAAACAAGCTCCGAAACCGCATCCACCGAAGTAAAAATAAAACCCACCGCCGCCGTCGCCGCCAGCTGAGAGCCATCGTCAGAGGAAGCCAGCCCCACCCAATTGTTACGCCTTTCCTTGGGAGTCCACGTGAACCCAGCATCCGGAGAAACATACGGTCGACCCGAGAACCGATCAACCGCCACCAGCCGGGTTAGGTCCGAGGAACCAGCCAGCACGGTCCACGTCAATGACGGACCACGGTGCTCCCACGTCACACCAAAATCATCCGAATAACGAAACTGCTCGCCATTGAGCGCCGCCACTCGCTCGCCGTCGCTGGAGAGCACCACCGAGGCCCAGCTCTCCCCCAAGCCATGCACTGTCCAAGTGGCTCCCGCATCCCGCGAAATCCAAAGCCCCGCCGGGCCCGCCGCCGCCATCACGGATCCATCATCTGACATGGCCACTCTGGACCACGGCAGCGTGTACAACTTCTGCGCCCACGTCAGTCCCCCGTCGAGCGATACGCTGAGCTCGCCATAGACCGGGGCGGCCAGCATTTTTGCTCCATCCTGCGAAATCGCCACCGAAACCCAATCCCGAGCCACTCCTCGCTGAATCCATGACTGGCCGGAATTCTGCGAGACAGCCAGCCGGTTCTCGCGAGCCGCCGCCACCATTTTCGTACCATCCGGACTCATGGCCACACAACTCCAGTATCGGCCCGGCATCGAGGCGCTCCACGTGGTGCCGCCATCTGCAGAGAGCATGATTTCACCAGCAAAAGTCGAGGGAGTGCCTTGCCCAGAATTTCCCCAGACGGCAGCCACACGGCTTCCATCAGCGGACATCGCGATGTCCTCCCACGATTTTCTCGAAGCCTGCTGAGTCCACGCCATCTGGGCGTCTGGCCGGAACGAGATGTACTCTCCAACTCCGACGCTGATGCCGTCAATGCTCAACGCGCCTTTTTCCGGAACGGATTCCAAGAGAATCCGGCTCAAGGAATTGGGTGGGGTGTCACCCGGATCCGAAAACAGAAAATCGGCTGGTGTGAAACGATGGACGGCATCTTCGTTCAGGCTGATGGCAGTGTCAGCGCCGACGGGCGGTTCGCTCAGAAACGTCAATCGCAGCAGCGCCTGCGTCTGCTCCGGCGGCGCTCCTTGATCGCTAGCGGTAATGCGCAGTCGATAGGTCCCCGGCACCACCACGTCCGCCACCGCGGTCACCGTGCGGGTGGACGCATTAAAATTCAGCCAGAACGGCAATGGCTGGCCATCATCAAGCACCGCCCCAAAGGCCAGCCGATCGCCCGGATCAGGATCGCTGAAGGCAGTTTCACTGATCTGATAATTCAGAGTGGTGGATGGCGGTACGATTTGGGTAGGCAACGGCTCGGCGAGGACCGGAGGGTCATTGACGTTGGTCACATCAATGGCCAACGTCCGAGCGATCGGATCAAAATTCAATCCAGTCGGCCCGCTGTCTCCGACTTGAAATGTGAGGGTTGTATAGGGACTGCCCGCTCCGTTTTCAGGCGGCGTATAAACCAGCAATGGTATCGTCGGCGACGAAGTAAAAATGCCACTCGACCCCGACGCCGCCAGCGTTTGGCCATTGCTGGACGACACCACGCTCATCCAATCCGCCTTTTCTCCGGCCTCCGCCCACGTCACACCGCGATCGAGAGAAACGAAAATCCGGCCATTGGACACAGTCGCCGCCAGCGTGCGACCGTCACTGGAGCTAGTGACACTCGTCAGTCGGGACCCGACCAGCACCTGCCGCCACGTCGCACCCGCATCATCGGAAAGAAACAACCCACCCGAAGAGGCCGCCGCCAGACGCTCGCCATCGCTAGACGACGCCAGCGCCGACCAGTCAGCATGCGGACTGCGCCCTAACCAAGTGGCGCCACCATCGCTTGAGGTGAGGATCGACCCATTACTCGCGCTGGCCACGGCGAGTTTCATTCCGTCTGCCGACGACACAGCCGCCACCCACCGGTCAAAAGCCACCGAACTTGCATTCCACGTTACCCCATAGTCTGTTGAAACATAGGGAAGCCCGCGTCCAATCGCGCCGAAGTCAGTGGCGAGCAGGCGGGAACCATCCGCCGAGGAAGCCAGCGCGCTCCAATTGCGAGACGACCCGCGGACCGCCCACGTCTGGCCATAATCAGCGGAAATGTAAATCCGCCCGCCTTCCTGCGACGCCACCGCCCATCGCGATCCATCCGCCGAAGTCACGGCGCACGTCGGACGGGTGGGCGTACTAGTATCAAAAAATGATACAGGCACCCACGTTTGACCGCCATTGAGCGACCGATAGACGGATGGTCCCTGGATCGGAGTGCGAATGGCCAGCAGGCGGCTCAGATCGGCAGAAGCAACCAACGAACTGCCCGCAAGAGTGGTGCGCCGCGTCCAAGTGCCACCTGGAGTAGGGACGAGCGGAACGATATCGCCGCTCGCCACGGGATTCCCATTAAGCCGCAGTGAGCCGAAAGCTGGCACAGTCGTCATGCGCACCCGCGTCAGAGAATCCGGCGGGGTATCAAACGGATCCGCAAATGGAAAGTCCGCACTAGTGAAGGTATAACTTGTTTCCTCTTCGAGTGTGATGCTACCCGCCGCTCCACGCGGAAGACCCGCCACTTCCAGCGCGAAGGTATCCATGACGGTCAGCCCAGTGGGGTCAGTGGCGGTCACCACGATTTCAGTGCGGCTCCGGTCCTCCGCGGCCGGCACACCCGTAAACGACGGCTTCACGGGATCAAATTTCAGCCACGTCGGCAGCGGACCGCCATCGGCCCGGACCGCACTGAAAACGAGCGTGGTGCCAACATCCGGATCCACAAAACTGCTAGGATCAATGGTAAATTGAAACTGATTCCCAACCGCCGCCGCCTGATCCGGAAGCGGTATGGCCAACACCGGCCGGTCATTCACCGGCGTCACATCGAAACTAAAAACGTTCGGCGACAGATCAAGGTTCTCACCATCCGGGCCGGAATCAGCCACTTGAAAGCGGAAGCTGGCATAAGGGCGGCCTGACTCTTCGGGGACCGACTGAAAAACCATCTCTGCTGGCTGCGGGGGGGAATAGTGCAACCGGCCATCGAATTCCGCACCCCACAACTCACGGCTATCCGCCGCCAAAGCCAGAGCCATCCACGTCCGGTTCGTCTCCCGAGGAATCCAAGTCTGCCCGCGATCAGACGAGGTAAACACCATCCCTCCTTGAGCCGCCGCAACCAGATATTCCCCATCCCGCGAAGAGACAATGTCAAACCACGCCCGGCTTTCGTTCGTAGAACGCCAGCTCACCCCACCATCATCCGAAAGCCAGATCTGCCCGGCGCGAACCGTGGCCGCGCATTTCATCCCATCGGCCGACGACGTCACCGCCGTCCATTGCCGCGCTGATTCCCGCATTATCCATGTGTCACCCCCATCCGCGGAGACGGCCAATTGTCCGTTGAACTGACTGGCCACCAACCGCATTCCATCCGCCGAACTGGCCACGTCCGACCAGTCCGCTGAGGCCCCGCGCGGGATCCACGTGGCTCCTCCATCCGTGGAAACATGAATCAATCCAGGATACGGGGCCGCCACCAGCCGCATTCCATCCGCCGAACTGGCCGCGCCCAGCCAAGTGGCATTCGGCCCGCCCGACGCCCACGTCTCACCCCCATCACCAGAAACATAAAGACTCGACAGCCCCCCCGCACACAGCATGCGCCTGCCATCTCCCGAAAGCGCCAGATCATGCCACGTCCCACCGCCACCCACAAGATCACGCGCCATCCAAGTCGCTCCCCGATCGTGCGAAATGTAAATCAACCCGCCATAAAATGTACCCGCCACCACCGTGGCACCATCGCTCGAACAAGCCACCGAGCCCCAATTTCGCACCGTCTCACGCGCCTCCCACGTCCGTCCAGGCCATGGCTCAAACGACAGCAGACTGCCAGCACCCGCCCGCACCCCCTCAATCAGCAATACCCCCGCAGATGGCTCAGAAGCTAGGCGCACCGCCATGAACCGGTCCGGTGGCTGGTCCAACGAATCGCTAAATCCAAAATCGTCCGGCGTAAACCGATAGAAAACATCCTCCAAAATCGTCCGTGCCCCATCTTTCCCTGACGGCGGGGACGCCGCTTCCAAGACAGAAATACAAGACCACCCCAAAACGGCCATCACAACAGACCACCCACCCGGGCAGAATGACCAACGAGAGGAAGGCATCATCATAAAAATAAAGAACTAAACTCCGCTCATTGTCCAGCCACCACGCCCCAGATGTCCAACAAAATCACCAACTTTTCTCCAGAATCCGAATCGATTTCATGGATCAGGGCAAACTTGAACTGTTCACTGCCGTTATCATTCGCTCCCTGCACGGCCATGCGCCCCTGATGGTTGAGCAACGACGGCACCGTAGAAGTGGGAGGAGAAGCGCGCCCGGATACCATCACGACAAAGGCAATGAACAAAACCGATAGGCGTGAATGAAATCGACGGATCATTGTTTGAGATTCGGTGGAGAAGTAGCTGGGGGGAGGCCCGGTTCCGGTGCTCCCTGCACGGGCGACGCCGGTTCCGGCGCGCCCCGCGCAAATCCGCGCCCAGCCGCCGTGGCATACAGCCGGTTGCCTGATTTACTGAACATCAAGCGCAGGCCCGAATCAGGCCCCATCAAGGTCGTGACGTCATCAGTCTCATAATTAAACCACGACGGTGCCTCAGCCACCGCTGCCGCCGCCATCGTCGCCGCAGGCGCCAGCCCAAAGGCATTGTCGTCCCGCAAATACTTGATCAGTCCAGGTGACGCCTTCACCACCAGAAACCACTGCCAACGCAACAAGCCGCCCGCATCACTCCATTCATGTCGCTCCGCATGCAGGATCTCATCCCCCACCGCCGGCTGCCGCCAAAAGGCTCTTTTGAAGATTTCCGCACCATCCGTTACTATCAGCGTCGGCGGATCATTCTGCCAGACAATCGGCGCCACCGCCACCGCCACGGGCGACCGTGGCAAACCAAGGCCTAGCCAGACCAGCCATCCAAGAATGGCCAGCCCAATGAAGATAAGGAAAACACGCATGTTTACAGTAGAGTGAGAAACCTTGGCCCGTGAAATCATTCTATTAGGCTGAGTCAAAAAAAATCCTAGTGCTTCAGCCTTTTCCCGACTCCGGACCGCTCCATCCATCACCGATCCGCTACCCACCTCGACACGCGCCTCCGCGCGACGAACAATCCTATGAACCTGACCACTCACCCGTCCGGCGATGCCCTGATCGTCAAGCTGCACGGCCGTCTCGACGCCATCGCCGCTCCGCTGCTCAGCGACTCCTTGAACCTCGATGGCGTCCGCAATCTCACGCTCGATTTTGCCGACTGTGCGTATGTGTCGAGTGCCGGCATCCGCAGCGTACTCAAGGTGCATCAGGCCATGATCAAAGCGCAGGGGACGTTCACGGTATCTCGGCTTTCTCCCCAAGTGCGCGAGGTTTTCGATCTGACGGGGGTATCCGAGATCGTAACCATCGCTAAAACAACGCGTGAAATCTCACTGGCAGGACTGGAATTGCTGTCGGCCGGTGTCTGCGGCGAATGTTACCGGATGGATGCTGAAACCGTGGTCAAACTCTATAACGAGGGGGTTGAGCCTCATATTGCGGAGCAGGAGAAGCAGTATGCCCGGGCGGCCTTTGTCATGGGCATTCCCACCGCCATTTCCTACGATGTGGTTTCGTGCGGCACGCGTTCAGGCATTGTTTTTGAGCTACTGGACGCCGAGCTTTTCAGCGCAGTAATTCGAAGGGACCCGGCCGGCGCAGACCGGTATGCCAAAATGTTGTCGGATACGGCCAAGACCCTGCATGCCGCTACCGGCGACCCGGCGATCCTGCCCGATCTCAAGGACCGATTTCGCGGTTACATCCGCGAGATCGGTTACCTGCTAACAGCGGAGCAAAGCGATTTCCTCCTCGAGAAATTGGAATCACTGCCCGATGCCGGTACCTGCGTCCACTTTGACCTCCACTCCAGCAATATCATGGTGCAAAACGGCGAGCTCGTCATCATTGACATGGGTGACTTCTCCACTGGCTCCCCTCTGTTTGACCTCGGCCTGATTTACCTCATTTATGGCGTGCCCGAACTGGGGATCAGCCAGCTCGCCACCAAAATCCCAACCGCTCAGGGCCTCGAGTTTTGGCACCACTTTGAACGACATTATTTCGCGGATCGCCCCGCCGACGAGCGCGCTTTCTTCGAAGCCAATAAATACTTCCTCGCTTCACTGCGCATCATCTACTCGATCACTTTCCTGACCCATCTCCGAGATGAAATGGAACGATGGCTCAAGGACGTCCTGCTGCCACGCATCATGGAAACCCGCGCCGCGGCCTGACAAGGCGCAACGGGAATGCCGGGCGGACGAGCCAGCCAACGGGCATAAACCAGCCGGTGACCAGACAACACCGCGGCCAGACTCCTCGCCCAGCCGTCCTCTCCCAGCCGTGCGCTCTGACTCGTATCATTTGAACCCACCCCGGTCCGCGCGTATGAGGCATCCATGGGTAAATTAATTCCTGATCAGTGTGATGGCTTGGCGCGGCTGCAGGCGGTGGTGCATGATTTGCGCAGTCCGGAAGGATGTCCGTGGGACCGCGAGCAAACTCATACGAGTTTGACTTCCAACATGCTGGAGGAAGCCTATGAAGCGGTGGAGGCTCTCCGCTCTGGTCAGCCCGAGCACATGAAGGAAGAGCTAGGCGACGTCCTGCTGCAAATCTTCCTCCACGCGGAAATCGCCAGCGAAACGCAGACCTTCGACTTGCAGGATATTGCTCATGGCATTGCCGAAAAACTCATCCGACGCCATCCACATGTGTATGGCGACAGCGAGGCAGCGACGACGGAAGCCGTGCTCACGCAATGGGAAGCCATCAAGCAAACCGAAAAAGGCCGGGGGCCGCGGATGTTTTTGCACGGGGTAGGTCAAGGATTACCCGCTCTGGCCCGGGCCGCCAAATTATCTAAAAAGGCCGCCCAAATCGGTTTCGACTGGCCGGACAGCGCGGGCGTCATCGACAAAATCCGCGAGGAACTAGCTGAAGTGGAAGCCGAGGCGACCGGCAGCGAGGCGCGCGCGGAAGAAATAGGCGATCTCTTGTTTGCCGTGGCTAGCTTGGCGCGCAAAGAAGGCCTTGATCCAGAAATCCTCTGCGCAGCCGCCAGTGATAAATTCAGAGCGCGCTTCCATGCCATGGAAGCTCATCTCGCCACCACCGGCCAGCCGCTCGGCACCGCCTCGCTGGATGAAATGGAAGCCGCCTGGACCGCCATCAAAAACCAACGCCACTCCTGACGCCGTTGACACCTCCGCCGCTGCATTCCCATCACCCCCAAATTTCCCCGCAGCAGTTACCCCAGCCGCGCTTACACTGACCTCATGCTCTCCGCCTTTTTCGATTGGGTCCGTCTCGCAACCATGCCCGCGCTGGCGTCTTGGTGGCCCTCATGGCTTCGCTGGCCCGAGTGGCTCGGGTGGCCCGACTGGATGACCTGGCCGACCGGCGGGTGGTGGGGCGGACTCTGGGTCGGCACTCAACACGGAGTGGTCTGGACGATCACGATCGTCGCCCTCGTCGTGGGCCTCGTCGGAACGGTTTTACCCATGCTGCCCGGCCCCATGTTGATTCTCGCCGCCGCAGTCTGGCACGTCCTGGCCGCTCGCTACTGGCTCCATCTGCCCGATGCCGGGATGGGCTGGCCCGGGTTCTCCATCCTCGTCGTTTTTGTGGCCGCCGCTCAATTCTTGGAAACCGCCAGCAGCGCGATGGGCGCAAAATACTTCGGCTCCACCAAATGGGGCATCTGGGGCGCCCTCATCGGCGGGATCCTCGGCATTTTTTTCGTGCCCATAGGCATCTTCCTCGGCCCCGTCATCGGCGCCCTCGCCGCCGAAATGATCATCGCCAAACGCCAGCTCAAACCCGCCGCCAAATCAAC
>JALRGB010000643.1 GCA_023253575.1 Verrucomicrobiales bacterium | reverse complement strand
GTTCCGCTCCACCACCAATCTGCAGGCATTCGACCAGTTTCTGATGAAGATCATGGGGGGCGCGGTTTCGGCGGCTCCAGCGGCTCCGGCCGCGGCCCGTCCGCCACTGGCCGCGCCGCCACAGGCCGCGCCGACTCAGGCGCTTGGTACCGGTAGCGCTTCGGGTTCGAGTTATGGAGGTACCATGACCGGCGCCAGCACCGGTGGCGGAGTCGCCTTTCTTTCGATGGGCGAGCCTGAGGCACCGCTGTCTCCGGCGGCACCGGTCGATCCTGAAGAGCCGAAACCCAATCAGTCATAATCCGGTCGGCTTGGGGTTTCGTTCTTTGAATTTTGTGGCCCGTAGGCCGCGGCCGCTGGTCGCGGAATGGGAGTCCGGCCGCGGAATGGTCCGGGCGGCTGATGGCGAGGGTTGGGGCTGGGGGTGTATTTCTGGACGGGCGCCGGGTGGGCTCAGTGGGGTCGGGTTGATGACGAGAAATCATCGGTGAAAATGCCACGGGGCTGGTTAAGTTCCTTTTTTCCCGCATTCCGGGTTCCCCTGCATGAACAACATTTTCCGAGTCTTCGCCTGGGTCCGGCGGTATCCATTGCTCGCTGCTTCCACGCTGGGTTGCGCCATTGCCGCGGTGCTGTGCGGTCTGGTTTTTCCCAAGGCTGTGCAGCAAATCATGGATGTGGTCATCCCGCAGGGTCGAGGTGATCTTCTCGGGTTCTGGGTCTTGATGACGCTGGGTGCGTATTTTGCGCGGGACCTGCTCAATGGTCTGCGGATTTTTCTGAACAACTCGTTTGAGCAGAAAGTGATCTATGATTTGCGCAGTGATTTGTATGCGCGGCTGCAGCGGTTGCCGCTGCCGTGGTTTGACGGTCGTCCGACGGGGGACATTATGACGACGGTGGCGGAGGATGTGACGGCGGTCGAGCGGGTGCTCATTGATGGAATTGAGCAGGGATTAGTGGCGATTATCCAGGTGGTGGCGTTCAGTATTTTGCTTTTCCAGCTCGATGTCCGGCTGGGGGTGATTGCGTTGCTGCCGTTGCCATTTCTGGCTGCGGGCGCGCTTTTTTACACGCTGACGGCGCGCCAGCGGTATCGTGGGGTGCGGCAGGCGACCAGTGCCATGAATTCGTTGTTGATGGACAACGTGGGCGGGATCCGCCAGATCAAGGCCTATACTCGGGAGGAAGCTGAGCACGGCCGTTTTAATGCGGCGAGTGGTCGGCTGCGCGCGGCGACCTTGAAGGTGATGAGGGCGTGGTCGTTTTATAACCCGACGATGATGTTTGTTGGGGCCACCGGGTCGGTGTTGGTCCTGTGGTTTGGCGGGCGTGAAATGCTGGCTGGAAACATGACCAAGGGCGAGTTGACCGCGTTTTTGGTGACCCTCGGGCTGGTGTATGAACCGATCGGCCGCCTGCACAGCCTGAATCAGATCTTTCAAGCCGGCCGTGCGGCCGCGGAGCGGGTTTTTGACATTCTGGATGAAGAGGAGGAGGAATCGCTGGATGATGAAGGCGGTCATCAAGTTCAGCAGCCGGTCCGCGGTCATGTCGAGTATCGCGGTGTTTCATTCGCTTACAACGAACGCCTGTCCACTTTGAGCGGGGTTTCCATCGAGGCCCGGCCGGGCGAGACCATCGCTCTGGTCGGACCAACGGGGGCCGGTAAATCAACCATCATCAACCTGTTGTGCCGGTTCTATGAGCTGCCGAAAACGGGCGGCGGGGACATTCTTCTCGACGGCCATTCCATTCGCGATATCACCAAATCCAGCCTGCGCGGAGCCATCGGTTACGTCACGCAGGAAAGTTTCCTCTTTAATGGTACCATTCGGGAAAACCTTCTTCTCGCCCATCCGAAAGCGACCACGTTTGAGCTGTGGAATGCGCTGGAGGCAGCTAATGCTAAAGAATTTGTCCAACGCCTGCCCCAGCAGCTAGAAACCGAAGTCGGCGAGCGCGGCGTGAGGCTCAGCGTGGGTGAAAAACAACGCGTCAGTATCGCTCGCGCCTTGTTGAAAAACCCACCCATTCTCCTGCTCGATGAAGCGACGGCCAGCGTCGATACCGAAACCGAGCGGCAGATTCAGCAGGCGCTCGACCGTTTGATGCAAGGGCGGACGAGTTTTGTCATTGCCCACCGACTGAGCACTGTGCGGCATGCGCATCGTATTTATGTGCTCGACCGCGGGCAGGTGGTGGAGCATGGCACGCACGAGGAATTGTTGTCCCGTCCTGAGGGATTGTACGCCGAGCTCTGCCAGCATGCTTTTCTGGTCGATCGGCCTGCGGGCGAGGCGCCATCTGCTGAGCTGGTGGCGCGTGAGGCGGCGGCGGCGGCGGCGGCCCGCTTGGCGTTGGAGGCGTCCGAGCGGGAGCGGGCGGTGGTGGCTCAGCAGCTGGCGGCGTTGCGGCGTCAGCAGAGCGATACCGAGCAGGCGCGCAGCAGTCTGGAGAGCGAGTTGGCGCATGCGGTGGCCGGACGGGCCGAGCAGGAATCGGTTTTGACGATGACGGCGGCCGAGGCCGAGGCTGAGCGGCGACGGTTGGTCCGTCTGGACCGCGATCTGGCCATGAGCGAGGCGTCCCGGTTGCAATTGCAGCAGGAATTAGTGCTGGCCCGGGAGGAACTGGGCGCCTTGCAGGCCGCGCGTGATTCCATTTATGCGGAACGGGAGCTGGAGCAGGCCACCAAGGATGTGCGGATTGATGAACTGGAGGCTGGGCTGGCCGAAACGCGCCGCCA
>JALRGB010000559.1 GCA_023253575.1 Verrucomicrobiales bacterium | reverse complement strand
CGCGGCGGACGCATCGTGACGTGCAGTGAAAAACCTCGCTAAAAGCAGGATTCATGAGGAGGCGGCGTGGTGTGGCCATGAACTAGAATAATCAAAAAAACAGTCTACTCAAATGAATTTACTGTTCATTTGAAATTACTTTCGTCAGAGGCGTTTTCTTTTGGCGTACCGCAAATGAGTGGGTGTCTGTGATTGAGAGTGAGAGGGGGGTTGTAGCGTGATTGTGATTGAGTGGGTGTCTGCGATTGAGGAGGGTTGTATTCATTCGGGATGATTTCTGTTTCTTAGGGCGGTCCCCGCTGATACAAGCAGGTTCGGTCACGCGACGGCCTGACTTCACTCCTTACTATCACCCCCTAATTAACTGTTCATATGTTCGAAATGCATTCTATGACCTTGATGTCCTGTCCCCGGTTTTCGTTGCGATGGTCTTATTCGGCGTTGGCGGTGATGGCGTCGTGTTTTGTGACGACGGGGGCGGTTTTTGCGGCCAAGGATGTCACGGATGTGACGGCTCGGGTGACGGCGGCGATCAAGGATGAAAGTCTTTCGATTTCAGCGAGCAACGACATGTTTGGGGACACGGCGCAGGGTGTTCCCAAGAAGTTGACGGTGGAGTATCAGGCGGGCGACGAGAAGTTGACGGGTGAGGCGGACGAAGGTGGGAGGCTTGCTATTGCGGCGCCGGCGGGCCGGAAGCTGATTATTTTGAAAGCGACCTATGGACCGGCGGACGGTTCATCGCCTGTTTCTGCGGCTTCGCTGGTGGAGTCTCCGGGCGAGGTGTTGGCGGTGCTGCCGGGTTTCAAAGTGGATCATGTCTTGCAGGCTGACGGTGCCCGTCATGGATCGTGGATTTGTCTGGCGAATGATCCTCGGGGCCGCCTGCTCTTAGGTGGGCAGGGGGGGCAGCCGGTGACCCGGGTCACGCTGGAGAACGGTCGGAGTGTGAAGGAGGAAATTTTGTCGATTCCGATCACGGAGGCGATGGGGATGCTTTTTGTTGATAATGTGTTGTATATTAATGGCAGCGGCAGCAAGGGATTTGGTCTTTACCGGTGTCGCGACTCGAAGGGAAACGACAGTTACGATGATGTGGAATTCCTTCGTGGGTGGGAGGGGGGATCGGGCGAGCATGGGGCGCACGGGCTGGTGTTGGGAGCGGACCGGATGTTGTATGCGGTGTGTGGAAATTTTACTGGGGTGCCTGGGGATTTGGCGGATACCTCGCCGCATCGCAATTATGGTGATGATTTGGCGCTCAAGCGCATGGAGGATGGAAATGGATTTGGTGCGGGGGCTCGGCCTCCTGGCGGTTATGTGTTGCGCATGGATCTTGACGGCAAGAATGCGGAATTGTTTTCATCGGGTCAGCGGAACAATTATGACATTGCCTTTAATGCGGACGGCGAGTTGTTTGGTTTTGACAGCGACATGGAGTGGGACTGGGGCACTCCGTGGTACCGGCCGGTGCGGGCGTTTCATATGGTACGCGGCGGCGACCATGGGTATCGTGAGGGCAGCGCCAAGTGGCCTGAGCATTATGCGGACGGACTACCTGCGGTGGTCAACATTGGCATCGGATGTCCGACGGGTGTTGTTTTTGGCACGAGCGGCAAATTCCCCCGTAAATACCAAAAGGCCTTTTACATTTGCGACTGGACTTATGGCCGTTTGATGGCGGTGCATCTTGACCCCTCGGGCGCCAGTTACGGAGGATCATGGGAGAACTTTGTGGCCCCCAAATCGTTGAAAGCTAAAAGCGGCAAAGTCCCACTGAATCTGACGGATGTTTTGATTGGCGCCGATGGATCGATGTATTTCACAGTGGGCGGACGCGGCACCCAGGCCCATCTTTTTCGTGTCACGTATACGGGCGACGAGTCGGCCGCACCGCTAGCCGTCGCGGAATTGCATGATCAAAAAGGCAGTGAAGCCCGCCGATTGCGCCAGCAGCTGGAGGCCATGAATGCGACTCCCGACCCGGCCACGGTCGCGGCCGCCTGGCCCCATTTGGCCGATGCTGATCATTCGATCCGTTACGCGGCCCGTCTGGCGGTCGAGCGGAATCCACTGGGGGAATGGCGGGAGAAGGCGCTCCAAGAAAAGCAGCCGGAGGCGGCATTCACGGCGCTGCTGGCATTGGCGCGGGTGGGTGGTTCTGATGTGCAGCCGTCGATTTTTAAGGCGCTGACGGCGTTTCCTTTTTCTGGGCTGACCGGCGATCAAGTGTTACACAAGTTGCGTGTGATGACCGTTTCGGTGGCGCGCCATGGTGTTCCATCGGGCGCGGTGGCGGCGGCGGTGGTGGCGGATCTGGACCCGTTGTATCCGGCGGCCACGGAGGAGGCAAACCGCGAATTGTGTTCATTGTTACTGGCTCTGAATGCTCCGGCTGCGGTTTCGCGAACGGTGGCGCTGATGCGGGCTGCGGCCACGCAGGAGGAACAAGTCACCTATGCGATAGCGCTGCGGAATGTGTCGTCGGGATGGACAGAAAACCTACGTCGCGACTATTTTGCGTGGTGGCACGGTGGCCGGTCGCAGCAGCATCCGTTGCCGGTGGTCAAATGGTTCACGGACGCCGGGGTGAATTTTAACAATGGCGCCAGCTTCAATGGTTTCATGAACAACGCCTTGAAAGAAGCCAAGGCGACCTTGACGCCGGCTGAAGTGGCGGCTTTGGGCGACCTCACTACCGTCCGATCAGTTGTTGAGGCGCCCGTGGAAGTTCGCCCATTGGTCAAGGAATGGAAGACTTCCGATCTAGAGCCGTTATTGCCGATGGTGGGCAAGGGGCGTCATTTCGCCCGCGGTCAGGCGGCGTTTGCGGCGGCGCAGTGCATCCTGTGCCATCGGTATGGTGATCAGGGCGGGGCGGCCGGCCCGGACCTGACCAATGTAGCCACTCGGTTTAAACGTCAGGACCTACTCGAGTCGATGACCGAGCCATCCAAAGTGGTTTCTGAGCAGTATCAGATGACATTGTTCACCATGAAAGACGGCAGTGTTGTGGCTGGGCGCATCAGCCAGGAAAATGACGACACGGTTGTGGTCATGACCAACCCGTTTGACCCGTCCGCCACCACTGCGTTGCACAAGCCGGACGTCGCGGCGCGGGAACGATCCAAGGTGTCGTTGATGCCCCCCGGCCTGCTCAATACTCTGAATAAGGAGGAAATCCTCGATCTCATGGCCTATCTCGAGTCTATGGGCGATCCGAACCATCCCAACTTTAGCCAGTAGGGAAGGGGGCGGTTTTTTCCGAGCCTGACGAGGATCAACGGGGCGCCGACAAAAAAACCGCCGGTCTGCCATAGGCGGACCGGCGGGCGAAGGAAAATTTCAGCTGGCCGGGAGTACACACTACTTCCGGCCAGCTGCACACACCCTCTCTTATGGTTGGAGGAAGCTTTTGAACGGCAGACCGCCGTTGGCGCCCGTGGCGGGCAGCAGGGTGAACCG
>JALRGB010000515.1 GCA_023253575.1 Verrucomicrobiales bacterium | reverse complement strand
GTTTCGGTTCAGTGCCTCAGGGCCTCGTTGAAGCCATGCGTCACGTTGCCGACCCGGCGCGCCTCGAATCCCTCCAGCGTGCCTCATTAACCTGTGCCAGCATCGAGGAATTCGCGGCTGCATTGTAGTGCTGTCGTGGTCGGCGCAAGTGGCCTAAGAGCAAGGTTTCTTCTTCTTCTGTCTGAACGATTTTTTGGCGGGTAACCGTATGCGAATCAATATCTTTTTCGCGGAGGAAGATCCGTGAGCGAATGAAGATCCGTGGACAAATGGCTCCAGTGGCTGGGCTGGGTTGGGCTGTCAGCGCGGGGCTGGCATCCAGGTCGGTCGTTGCGAGGGCGGGCCGGAATACCCCCATTCGATCAAGGTGCCGCGAAAGACGAGGCGGTCGTAGGACGCATGGCGTTCGCCGAGTTTGGCCACGTGCAGGTCGCGATCGAATTCTTCATAGACGCTCAATTCGCCGAGGTGGAGCAGGCGGATGAGGGTGCCTTGGGTGCCACCAAACCCGTGCACGCGTCCGAGGTAAGTGACGCGGCGGTGGTCCAGCGTGAGCACGTGCCATGGGCTGGTGAAAGTGAAATTCAGATCAGCGGCCGCCTGATGCCAGGCGGCTATGATTCTCTCACTGAGTTCAGCCATGCTGGGACTAGCTCAGGTTTTGGTTTTCCACCCAGCGGACGGCGAAGCGCACGAGTTCGTTGCCACTTTTCAGTCCGAGTTTCTCTTTGATGTGAGCGCGATGGGCATCGATCGTCTTGACCGAGACGTTGAGTCCTTCGGCGATGGCGCGGGTGCCCTTGCCTTGGCCGATCATTTGGAAGATCTCGAATTGCCGGTCACTCAGTGCCACCACCGGATCGGTGCTGGAGGTGCGTCGACCCGAGAAAAGCTCGAGGATTTTTCCGGACATTTCCGCGCTGACGTAGGGCTGACCGCTAATGACCTTGCGGATGGCCTCGAGAACTTTTTTTCCGCCCTCGTGTTTCATGATGTACCCGTGGGCGCCGGCGCGCAGGACGCGTTCGACGTAGAGGGATTCGTCATGCATGGAGTGGACGAGCATGAGGACGCCTTCGGTGCTGGCCTTCAGGTCTTTGATTAATTCGAGGCCGTTTTTGCCTGGCAGGGAGATGTCGATGACGACCAGTTTGGGTTTGCTTTCCATGACGCCGGTCAGTCCGCTGAGTGCGTCTGAGGCTTCGCCGACGAGCTCCAGATCTGGCTCGTTATTGATGAGCTGGCCGAGGCCTTGGCGCATGATCGGGTGGTCATCGACGATGAAGATGCGGTGTTTTTTGCTCATGGGGTGTGGGTAAGTGAGGACAATGAATCTAAAGGGGGACGAAAAGGCCGTGCGGATGCAGTGCAAGGCATTTGTTAGTTGGGGAAAACCTCATGTCATGCTACTCCCGGCGGATAACCGGGCTCGGGGGGGCCATGGTGCGCGTCCGCTCCAGACCGTCTTCCTCGACGGTGCAGGTGACGGACGTCTGAGTCCCTCGTTGCACGATTTCGAGCGAGCCGCCGATCAAACCAGCGCGGTAATTCATCACGCGCAGCCCCATGCCGAGATCCGGCTGAAAATCGTCGGGAAACCCATGACCATCATCGTGAACTGTCAAGTCGACGAGCCCGGTGTCGTCGTGCTGGAGCGAGATAGTGATGTGTCTGGCGTGGCCGTGTTTGAGGGCGTTGTTGACCGCTTCTTGGGCAATCCGGTACAGTTGAATGGCGATTTCTGAATCAGTGATGGCGATGTCATCGTCGAGCTCGGCTTCGCACAGGGCCTGACCCCGTCGGGTGATGCCTCCGGCGAGGTCGCGCAACGCGTCTTGGAGGCTTTTACTTTGCAGGACTACCGGCGACAGGCCGCGGGCGAGATCGCGAGTTTGAGTGATTCCCTGACGGATGAGACTGGCGATTTCGGTTGCTTCAGCGGCCTCGGCGGCGCCGCGCGACTCGAGTTTTTGTTGAAGGACCTGAGCCATGAATTGTACGCCCGTCAGGTGCTGCCCAAGGCCATCGTGGAGGTCATGACCGAACCGGCTTTGTTCTCGTTCGGCAATGTCGAGCACTTCTTTTTCCAGGCGTTTCTGGTCGGTGATGTCCCGAATGATGTGAGCGAAGCATTCGGCTCCTTCGTCGGTGCGGCTGGGCAGTAGGGAGATGGATTCGGAGACGGTGATTTCCCGTCCGTCGCGGGTCAGGAGCGAAGATTCGCCGGTCCACGAGCCGCGGGCCTCCACGGCTGGATAACACACGTGTTCGCGGAGGTCCTGTCCCCATGGGGGCACGATGTCATGGAGTCGCCATTGAGTGATTTCTTCGTCGGAGGTGAATCCGATCATACGCCGTCCGGCTTGATTGAGGTAGAGCAGCCGACCGGTGCCGCGTTCCGCCATGGCGACGAAGTCGGACGTGGCGTCGAGGATGCTGACCAGTTGGGCTCTTGCGTTTTCAGTACGTTGACGCTCAAAGGCATCAGCAATATTTCCTCCGGCCAGCTTCAGAAGCGAAACCGCATCGTTGTCCCACTGGATCTCCTTCGTGCTGGACGCTAGCCCCAAAAACCCGACCAGCGCACCACGCACCAACATCGGCACCAATAGCACTGACAAAATCCCTTCGCGGGCAAAAAGCGCCCGCTCCAGGGTGGCCGCCTCCGCCAAAGAAGCGACCGAATAAATGGCCAAACCATCACCCCGCCGCAACCGCTGGGCCGCCCATGGAAAAACATCGTCCAACAAGACCCGGCGCAATAAGGACAGTCCGGTCGGCTGGCCATGGTTCGTCCACTCATGAGTATGGTCAACGACCAGCCCCTGATGGTAAACCCGAAAACAATGCGCCTGCTCCACCCCGGCATATTCCGCCATGGCCGTCAACGCTTCGCGTACTCCCCAGTCAAGCTCGGAGGCCGGCAGATTGACAAAATGATTCTGAATTCGGTAAACAAATGATTCAAATTCAACGCGTTGCTGCAACGCCGTCTCGGCTCGCAAGAGTTTGCGGGTAGCGGGACCGGGCTGCGGCGGAAGCGGCGGGGAATCGGACATGAATGAGGAATCGAGGAGGAGCGGTCGCGTTAAGGCTGTGAGTCGGCTGGGGTGGGACGCGCGTGGGGCGGAAGGCGCGCAGGGCGGAAGGCGAGTGGTTCGGGCGGGAAGCGGGCGGTCGTTTATTCGCCTTCGATGCGGTACAGGTGGGATTTTGTCCGCAGGTAGAGGGCATTTTCGACAGCGACTGGGCCGGCGAGCATGCCGGTTTCGAGGGTATTGGTGTGAAGGACGGTCATGCTGTTGGCGGTGGGAGCGAGGGCGTAGCTGGCCCCTTGTTCGGTGCAGGCGAGGATGGTGCCGTCTTGGAGGACGACGGGGGATCCGGAAAAATTTCCCTCTAGGCGTTCCGACCATTTGATTTCGCCGGTGGCGGCATCGAGGCAGGAGGCGAATCCACCGTCATCGAACATGAAGAGCAGGTTATTGACGACGACGGGAGTGGAGCGTTGAGGGACGCGTTTGAGGCAGTCCCAGGCCAGCTGATCGGCCGTGAGGCGGCCGCGAGTGGAGTCGTCGACTGGATACGCGTGGAGGTTGGCTTTGCCGTAGCCGGTATTGATGAAGACGAGGCCGTGGGCGAAGACGGGGGACGAGGCATTGGAAAAGCCATCATAGAGGGCACTCCATCGTTCCTGACCGGTGGCTGAGTCGTACGCGTAGGTGGCCTTGGCGCCGGTGGAAATAAACCAAGGTTCTCCGGTTTTCGGCTCGATCATCAGCGGGGTCGTATAGGCCTTGCGCAGGTCGCCTTCCAACTCTGGTTTCCCGTCCGGGCCGATGTCTTTGAAATCAGTGGTGCGATCGGTCTTCCACACTGTCCGGCCCGTTTGTTTGTCTAAGGCCACGAGATATTGTACATCCACCCCATCCATGGTCAAAATGAGCGTGTTTTTAAAGTGCGCGAGCGACGAGCCCGGTCCGCGGTAATGGCGGCAAGGCAGATCCGTGCGGCGCCACTTCTCTTGGCCCGTGCGCGCATCCAGCGCCGCCGTGCCATAACTCCCAAAATGAATAAAGACCAGATCGCCATCGATGAGCGGACTGGATGAAGCATATCCGTTGACCGTATTGCCCAATGGCTCTGGCGCCTCACTGGTGAAGAGACGCACGTTTTGTTCGACCGCGCCCGTCTCGCGGTTCA
>JALRGB010000511.1 GCA_023253575.1 Verrucomicrobiales bacterium | reverse complement strand
AGTGCAACTTAATCCTTTGGCGTCGCGCCGCGCTTAAATCTGGGGTTCGTGCAATAGCCAGAGCGTCTCGCTCTGGAGTTGCAAATAATCCAGACCGGGAGGCAGCCAGAGCGTCTTGCTCTGGTTTTCAGGATAATCCAGACCGGGACGGTCTGGCTACCGTCTGGACTCTTCGACGGCTGGCCCTCATCCGCCGCAGCCTCGCATTGAATTTCCCGGCGCTTTTTACCACGTTATGGCGCGTGGTAACCGGCGTGAGTTCATTTTCCATGACGACGACGACCGCCGGTTTTTCCTATGTGGTGAGCTGGAGCACAGTGCGGTTTTTCAAAGGAGAGCGGACTTTCTAGTCCGCTGCCTCCAAGCAACGGAGAGCGGGTTTTCCAACCCGCTTCTTAGAGGGAAAGGCGGACAGGAATGTCCGCTCTCCGTTGGGGGTCGCTTTTTCACCTCCCTCGAGGGCGTTCTTAAACGAGCAAGAGATTTATTCACAACTCAGAGACCATCAATTTTCTTTCCTCTATCCAAGCGGAGCAGCATCCCATTTGTATCGGTCGATTTCCTTGAGCAAGTGCGCCTTGAACGCCAGGGCCAGCGGGGAAAGTTTTTTGCTCGACGGGTGAACTAGATGCCAAGCTGAAGGCAGCGGAAATCCCTCCATGTCAATCACCCTCACTCCATGCTCCTTGCGGTGGCCATGCAAAACATGGCTCGAAACCACTCCCACCCCCAGTCCGCCCGCCACCGATTCCTTCACCGCTTCGTTACTCCCCAACTCCAGCCTCACATCCGGCCGGAACTTCTTCCGGCGAAAATATCGATCAACCGCCATCCGCGTCCCAGATCCCGGCTCCCGCAAAATGAAACGCCGGGACGCCAACTCACTCAACGGAATACGTGCGGATTTAGACAAAACATCAGAGGTCGCAGCAATCACCACAATCGGGTTCGGCATGAATACCTCATCCCCCAAATCCATGTCCGCCGGCGGCATCGACATAATATACAAATCATCCAGATTCTCCCGCAATCGCTGCACCACCCCGTCGCGGTTGAGAATCTCCAGCGCCACATCAATGGCCGGATGCTTCCGGCAAAAACTGCCAATCAAACGAGGAATGAAATACTTCGCCGTACTCACCACCGCCACCCGCAACCGGCCTCGCGCTAGCCCCTTGACCGCATCCACACTCTGCTCAAACGACTCCCATATTCCAGTCATGGCCCGCGCCGCCGTCGCCAACTCGCGGCCTGCATCCGTCAAATAAACCTTCCGGCCAAGCACCTCGTAAAGCGGCAACCCCACCGCCTGCGACACTTCCTTCAATTGCATCGAAGCCGTCGGCTGCGTCACATGCATCAGCCGGGCCGCCGCACTCACACTCCCCGTGTCAGCCAGCGCCTGAAACAACCTCAATTGACGAAAGGTCACATTCATAGATTTTTATCTATACACTATTACAAAAGAATCGATTTTTAAACATAAACGATTCTTGGCATGATTGGGTCACGGAGATTCTTCATGCAAAACTTGCTCGACCCAGCCATTCTTTTTTTCATCTTCGGGGTGCTAGCCGGCACCGTGAAGTCCAACCTCGAAATCCCCCCGGCCATTTCTCGGTTTTTATCGCTCTACCTCCTGATGGCCCTCGGGCTCAAAGGTGGTTTCGCCCTCTCCCACTCGGGTCTGACCGCCACCGTCGGCCTCAGCCTAGGCTGCGCCGTCGCTCTGGCCGTCGTCATTCCCTGGCTGGGCTTCTGGTTCCTGCGCCGTTTCACTTCCGACTTTAACGCCCTCGCCGTCGCCGCCACCTACGGTTCAGTCAGCGCCGTCACCTTTGTCACCGCCGTACAGTTTCTGGAAACTCACAACATTCCCCATGGCGGCCACATGGCGGCGGCTATGGCCCTGATGGAAT
>JALRGB010000491.1 GCA_023253575.1 Verrucomicrobiales bacterium | reverse complement strand
GGGATAGCATGACTTTGCGCCTGTCCCGCGGTGTGGCCCCCTCCTGGGAACGCTGAGCCCCAGCTCGGCGTGGAAAACGGCGGACTAAAACGGTGGCCGTACGAAAACCGAAAACGACGGCTACCCACATTCGGCGGTGGTTCGTGCCCACATTCACCGGTGATCGCGATTGAGTGGGTGTCTGCTATGGCGTGCTCTTCACGCCGAGCTGGGGCTCAGCGTTCCCGGGGGATCCGAGCCTCAGCCGGCGTACGAAAACGAGGGCCACCCACATTTGTGGGTGATTGTGACCAGCCCGGAGAGCGGCTCTGGGAACGGATCTTTTTATGTGCCTATGAACACAATGCGGGACTCGGTGCCGACAAAGATGAATTTCCCGCTGGTGGTGCCGAAGATAAAATACGGTTCGACCATGCCGGGGTATACGGGTTGCCGGAGGTTGACGGACCGGTATTCCGGGCCGTAACCGGCGGCTCGAAAGAGGGACTCGGCTTCGAGGACATCCATGAGAATGGGCCATGGCAGGGTTTGGCTCCCTAGCCATGGGAGGGGAACAAATTCTTCTTGGGGAGGCTGGGAGGGATCCGTTTCTGTGAGGATGAGCGTGCCTCCATTCACTCTGAGCACGACGCGGATGGGCGGGGCTTCGGGGAATGCGGTGAGAGTGCCGCTGATAAGTGGATTGGACTCGAGGAGTTGGGCCTCGGGCTGGGTGATTTGTGTGCGGGCCAGCAAGGCGCCGATGCGGTCGTTATAGCCGGGAGTTTCGTAGAGAGTGACCCGGAAGAATGCGGCGGGTGAAGTGATGGAAAGTTCCAATTCGGCTTGGCCGCGGGTGATGGGTTGAACTTCGAAGACTTGCCACCCTGGGTTTTGGAGGTCGGCGGTGGTCTCCCAGACGGCCCGGACGGTGGTGGTGGCGCCTGTGGCGCGTAGAGAAACCGACTTGTCGCTAGACTGGGTGATGGAAAGCCCCGGATCCTGAGCCGCGAGTAATCCATTCAGAGCTGCAAAGAAGCAAAAGACGGCGCTTAAGCGGAAGCTACACGGGGATAGGGCGGTACAGCTCATGCTTTTGATTTTACAATTCAGGGGGTGGTGAATCAAGTGACTTGCCGGTTGAAAGCGGATGAGCGGGCGTGGGGGATGCGTTTCTACAAAACTTCTGTGTAGAAAACGAATGACAAAGCGGCTGGCGTGCCGAAAAAATGTAGAGTACGAGCTGGCACTGGCGGGCCGTTGTCGGCGAGTGCGGTCTGGCTTTGGCCGGCGGTCCGAACCGGGAGTCGTACCAATTTTTCTTCACGCATATGCCTCGTAAACTCAGTTCATTAGCTCCCGAGTGGTGGGATTACACGACGTTGGATGACAGCTTGATCCGCGATGCAGCGGCCCTGACGGTGCGTGATTTGGAGCAGTTGTCGCGGCCCGGATTCAAGATTGTCTTTTATGATACGCTGGAGGATTTTTACCTAGCGGAGGCGTTGGAGTATATTTCGGCGTGGCGTCAGGCCACGGCGGACAACCCGGTGGGGATTTGTGGGCCGATCGGTCCGACGGAGCAGCTGCCGTTGGTGGCCCGGCTGGTGAATGAGCTGGGGGTTTCACTGCGCGATGCGCATTTTTGGGGGATGGATGAATGGTATGATGCCGGGACTGGCTGTGAAGTTCCGGTCAGTCATCCGTTGTCCTTTGAGCGTGCCGACCGCGAGTTGTGTTTTGATCGAATTGCGCCTGGGCTGGCCATGCCTGAGGAGAACCTTCATTTTCCCAAGGCCGAGGTGGCGACCTATCGTCGGAGCTGGACGTCTGGGGTGCGGTGTGCGGTCATGCAGGGCGGCCAAGGCGACATCAAACACTGGGCATTTAATGATCCGCTGCGCCGCACGGGGGCGCATGTGGAGGCGCCGCCTACGCCCGAAGAGTATCGACAACTGGCCACGCGGGTCGTCGACCTCCATCCCGTGACATTGATGCAAAATGCCCGCACTTCCGGCGGGGGCAACGTGACGATGGTGCCGACCCGGGCCATTACCGTCGGTCCGGTGGAAACATGGCTGGCCGAGAAAGTGTCGATCTGGCATGCCGGCACGCACGACAACCCACTGGGTCAGCGATTGACGGCCTTGATGATTGCCAAGGGCGTGCAGGATGCGGCGGTGCCGATGTCCTTATTGGGCGGGCATCCCAACGTCCAGTTCAACTATTTTCGGGGTGGGGTGGGCACTTGTGCGGTGGAGATGCATTGACGGATGGGTGATGGGGGAAATGCCCGCCCTCAGATAAGGCTGGCGTTGGCCAGAATCGGCGCATCGTAGATGGGTGGCTGGTTGCAGCCGCCCGATTTCCCATGTCCAGCCCCACCGCCATCACCCCTGCTGTTCCACAGCCTTCCAAGGCGCTTGCCGCCACGGAGGCGGGGAATTATTTTGTCTCGAACTACCCGCCGTATGCTTATTGGCGCGAGGAGATGGTGCCAGAAGTGGCGCGGGTGCTGGATGGGGACCCGCGGCCCGACATTCCGCTGGGCGTGTATTTCCACATTCCCTTCTGTCGCAAGCGCTGTCATTTTTGTTATTTCCGGGTGTATACCGACAAAAATGCAGACGAGATCAAGCGTTACGTGCGGGCTGGGATGCAGGAATTTGAGATGTATGCTCGGCGGTCGTATCTGCGTGGCCGGAAGCCGCGGTTCATTTATTTTGGTGGTGGCACGCCCAGTTACCTATCGGTGCCGCAGCTGGAGGAATTGACACGGCAGATGAAGGACCTGCTGCCGTGGGATGAGATCGAAGAAGTGACGTTCGAGTGTGAACCCGGCACTTTGACAGAAAAGAAGCTGGATGCGATCCGCGCCATGGGGGTGACGCGGCTGAGCTTGGGAGTGGAAAATTTTGACGATCACATTCTCGAGATCAACGGCCGCGCTCATCGCAGCAAAGAGATTGAACGCGCTTACCGGCATGCTCGCTCGATTGGATTTCCGCAGATCAACATTGATTTGATTGCGGGCATGGTGGAGGAAACCGAGGAAAACTGGAAAGTGTGCATTGAAAAAGCGCGGGCCTTGGAACCTGATTGCCTGACGATTTACCAAATGGAGGTGCCGTATAACACGGGCATTTTCAAGACCATGCAGGAAGAAGGTCGATTGGTGGCCCCGGTAGCCGACTGGCCGACCAAGCGCCGGTGGGTGAGTGAGGCCTTCGCCTCCTTCGAACAAGATGGCTACGAAATCAGCAGTGCCTATACGATCGTCAAAAACAAGGCGACCACGAAATTTGTCTACCGGGACGGGCTTTTCAGTGGCGCGGATTTGTTGCCGCTGGGAGTAGCCAGCTTCGGACACTTGGGCGGGGTGCACCTGCAAAATAATGCGGACATCAGCGCGTATTGTGATGCCATCGAAAGCGGTCAGCATGCCATTTTCCGCGCGTACGTGACCGATCCGGGCGAGCGCCTGATCCGTGAATTCATCCTGCAATTAAAACTCGGGTCCGTGCAGCCGTCGTATTATCAGGCCAAATTCGGCGTCGATGTGCGGAGCACGTTCGCCTCCCAGCTCGCTTGGCTGGCGCATGAAGGATTCCTCGTGCCGGACGGCGCGGTCGATGAAATTAAACTCACCCGGGACGGGTTGCTGCAGGTCGATCGTCTCTTGCACGAATTTTTCCTGCCTCATCATCGCGGAGGTCGGTACACATGAGTTTCTCACTGCAACAGGAACGGGAACTGGCGGGGGCCATGCACCTGCTGATGCCGCTGCATTTCTTTTATGCGCAGGATGAAAGAATGCTGCCGGCCATTGAGTTTGTGCCGCCATCGGCCATGCCCGTCAACGAACGTGAATTGCTGGTCCACGACCACGACATGACCAGCACGCTCATCGCTTATCACCAGTCACCCGTCGACCTGCAAGTAGTGCGCCGTGAAATGTCCGCGAGTTATCTGCTGCGACTGGTCGTGCTGACCCGCCGTGAATTGCCCGTGCCCGTCGAGTTCGGTGCCATCGGCATTCATCTCGATCCATTCGAACCCGCCCTGCGCGCTGAAATCGAAGAAGGCCGGAAACCGCTGGGCGGGCTGCTCGCCGAATACCAAATTCGTTATCTAAGTCAGCCCGGGGCGTATTTCTGCCTGCCGGCCGACGGGTTCATCGCCGATCTGCTGGCCGAACCCGAAGGCACGGTGCTCTGGGGGCGTTGTAACACCTTGTCCATGCCTGATGGTGAGGTTTTTGCTGATATTGTGGAAATTTTGCCACCCGCCCTCCGGTCCGTACCCGCGAGCGTGCACCGCCGCCTGCCGGCTTAGTCCATCGCCCTCGCGGCGGGTATGATGCTGAAGAACGTATCGTCCCGTCGTCTGCTGAGGGTCGCTTTCGGCCGGGTCGTTCAGCCTCCGTCCCGATTGTTGGCGGCGGGATTTCTCTCGCTCGATGGGATCTCGCCTGCGTCAGGCAGTTGGGAGCGCGGCGCGGAGAATCAGGCTGATTTCCGGTGTGTGTAGATGACGGCTCCCATGGCGGTGACGCCGGCGAGCATCATGGTGAAACTTTTTGGTTCGGGTACGGAAGTCACGAGGGAGGGCGACGGGGCGGCGGCTCGAAAGCGGAGGTTGTCCATGCCAAGGTCGGTGTAGCCCGTGTTGTCGAAGGCGATGGCCATGCCGTAGATTAGCCCGGAGTAGGGGCCGGCGGCTTTGCCGTCGGCGTCCTTTGTGATGGCCTCGAAGGTGTGCAGCGCCCCTGGGGTTGCTGCGTTAAAGCTGACCTGATTGCGGCCGTATTTTTCCGTGAGCCCGTTGTATACAGTGATCAGGTTGCCCGAGCTGTTTTTGCCGTATAGGACAAAAGAAAAATCATTGGTGCCGGCTCCCGGACGAAGGAAAAAGTCAGCGCTGTCAAAATAAAACGGCTGCTGGTCAGACCGGAAAATAGTGCGTCCACCGCCAGACGTGAACGCCACATAATCGTCCTCGGTGCCAGTGCGGGTTATGGAATACAAATCGCCGCCCCACGTGAATCCTTCGTAAGTCGTCGGCATGTGCACTCCACCCGAACTGTTGGGCAAGCTGTCGAAATTGACCACCCCCGATACGTACACGGTGTCCGCGGCTGCGGCGGGCTTGACTATGGCCATGGCCCAAGCAAGCGCCAGAGTGACTGTGATAATTGTCTGAATCATCAGATTTTGGATAAAAATTGAGGGTGGCTGCTGTGGGAAATGGGATTGTGGATCAGGTGAAAGTTAAGAAAGTAGCAAAAAATAAACTAAATGATGAAAATGGGAACCACTAAAATGCGGATGGCGATTAGGTCAGTTCGAGGACGACTGGGCAGTGGTCCGAGCCTTGGACCTCCGGCAGAATGCGTGCATTTTGGACTCTGGGCCAAAGGTGCTGTGAGACCAGCCAGTAGTCGAGCCGCCATCCGATATTACGGGCGCGGGCATCGCTGCGGTACGTCCACCATGAGTAGTGGCCGGGTTCGCCGGGGTGAAGCGCGCGGAAGGAGTCGACGAAGCCGGTTTTTAGGATGGCGGACAGGCTGGCTCGTTCTTCGCTGGTAAATCCTGCGTTCCGGCGGTTTTCCTTGGGATTGGCGAGGTCGATTTCCTCATGGGCGCAATTCAGATCACCACTGAGGACGACGGGCTTGGCGAGGTTGAGGTCGCTCAGCCAAGCGCTCATGGCGGCGTCCCATTGCAGGCGGTATTCCAGCCGGGTGAGCCCGCGCTGGGAGTTGGGAGTATAAATGGTGGCCACCTGAAAATCTTCGAATTCAGCGACGAGAACCCTGCCTTCGGAATCGTCATTCGGTCGGCCCAAACCTGAAGTAACCTTGAGCGGCGGCTTCCGGCTCGCGATGAGCACGCCCGAATAACCTTTTTTTTCGGCGGGGTTCCATGTGACGTGATAGCCGTCGAAGACTGAGGCATCGACGTCTGACGGCAGAGCTTTGATTTCTTGCAGGCAGAGGACGTCGGGTTTTTCCCGTGCCACAAAGTCGGCGAGACCAGCGCGCAGCGCGGCGCGCAATCCATTCACATTCCAAGAAATCAATTTCATGCGAACCAAAGCGATGGCCGGGCGATGGCCGTAGTGCAACTAGGAATGATTGGGGATCGTGGCGAAAGGTGACGGCGGAACGGCGTTTGGGGGCAGTCTGAGCCCAAACGGTGCGGAGCGTAATTTTCTAGTGTGCGACGGCCGGATGCGCATTACTTTAGTAACATGAAGCAATGTGGACAGTGGTCGACTGTAGTGGCCCTCGCGGCGGCGGTCGTAATGGGAGTCGCTGGGGCGGCCGGCTGTCGACGTCCGGGAGCGCGACCGACTGGGGTGGTGGTGGCTCCGCCGGCGGCGGCGGTGGAGGAAGAAGTCGTGGTTGAGCCGGGGCCATCGGCGGCGCCGGTGGTGGAGGAAGCGCCTTTGAATGCGCAGGCGGCGGAGTTAAAAATCAAAAAATCAGCGCAAGTTTCGCTGCTGTGTTATCACGATTTTACCATAGGAAAATCAAATAACCCGATGGTGATCAACATCGAGCATTTTCGACGTCATCTGCAAGCGTTACGGGATGCGCGGCTGCCGGTTATTTCGATGGATCATTATTTGGCGTGGCGTCGCGGCGAGCGAGACATTCCGGATCCATCGATCATGATCACGATTGATGATGGATGGAAGAGTGTGGGCAAGTTGGCGCATCCGGTTTTGCGGGAATTTGGATTTCCGTACACGCTTTTCCTTTATAAAAATTATGTCGATGGTGGGGGGCGGGCCTTGACGACGGCGGAGATTAAAACCTTGATTGCGGAGGGGGTAACGATTGGCAGCCACAGTGTTTCCCACCCGTATCCGCCGGATTATCGTCGGCGGGCCAAGGGGGTGACGGCAGAGTATGAAGCTTGGCTGGATGCGGAGTTCCGTGAATCAAAAGCGTTTCTCGAGCAAAAATTTGGCATTCAAGTGACGACCTACGCGTATCCTGGCGGGTATTACACGCCGGAAATGGCTAAAAAAGGCGTCTCGGATTGGGGATATGAAGCGCTTTTTACGGTGAATCCGGTGCGCACGTCGTGGGATACGCCGATTGCCGAGGTGGGGCGGTTTATTATTTTTGGCAATGATGTCAACGACCGCAACTTCAAGGCGGCGACAAATTTTGGCGGTGGGCAGGAGGATCTTGGGCGGCAATTATTAGGGGGCGAGGTGGGAGATGACGGGGTGCCTCAGCCTCCGGTCGTGGTGGTCAAGCCGGCGGAAAACGAAACGGTCACGGATCGCCGCCCGCAGATCACGGTTGATTTGTCCAAGTTGAGCGACATTGATCCGACCAGCGTGATCATGCGGATGCCGGGGTTCGGCGAAGTGCCAGCCACTTACAACGAAGATACGCGCCAGCTTGTCTATCGTCCGGCCAGTGTGTTGCGGTCGCCAGAAGTCGGCGTGCAAGTCCGGTTGCGGCGCGTCGGACAGGAAAAAGATGACATCGTGTCGTGGAAGTTCTTCATCGATCAGAAAGCCTACTACTTCCCGAAATCAACCGCCTCCTCTGAATAAGGCTCATCACTGTCCGATCGCACCATCGGCTGCTGATGGGTCTATGGTGGTCAGCCGATTCAAGGAAGTATCGGTCGGCCGGAAACTGAGCGCTCGGAAAGCGAGTCTCGGGCGGGTGATGATTGACCTTGGTGCTGGTTGCGGCCAGTATTTCAGCCATGAGTGATCAGACTTGGGTGCGGTGGTGGGCGATGATGGCGGCGGTTTATCTCCTTGCCGGGGTGGCGATCGACTCGATCTACGACATGCGGATGCTCTTCGACGGCATCCCGCTGGACCAGATGAGCGTCTCGATGACCATGAACGGTGCCGTCTTGCCGGTGATGGCGCTTTTCATCGTCGCCGGGGAGGAGCAGGGCGTCCCCCATGACCAGCTGACCGGGACCATCCAGAACGACATCCTCAAGGAATTCATGGTCCGCAACACCTACATCTACCCGCCGCGGCCCTCGATGCGGATCGTCTCCGACATCATCGCCTACACCTCTGAGGAGATGCCCCGCTTCAACTCGATCTCGATCTCCGGCTACCACATGCAGGAGGCCGGGGCGACGGCCGACCTGGAGCTCGCCTACACCCTGGCCGACGGGGTCGAGTACGTGAAGGCAAGCCTGGAGGCAGGCCTCGACATAGACCAGTTCGCCCCCCGGCTCTCCTTCTTCTGGGCGATCGGCATGAACTTCTTCATGGAGGTCGCCAAGATGCGGGCCGGTCGCCTGCTCTGGGCGCGGCTGATGCGCCAGTTCAACCCCGAGGATCCCCGCTCGATGTCGCTTCGGACCCACTGCCAGACGTCCGGCTGGTCGCTCGCGGCCCAGGACCCGTTCAACAACGTGATCCGGACCTGCGTCGAGGCGATGGCCGCGACCTCCGCGATGACGGGATCGTCGATGAGCCGGCCCGAGCCCAGCGGGCTCCACGCCTCGGTCTTGATGCCCAGGCGTGCGTCGATATCGCGCATGTGCGCCTGCGGCAGCCACGGGTGGAGCTCGATCTGGTTGATGGCG
>JALRGB010000449.1 GCA_023253575.1 Verrucomicrobiales bacterium | reverse complement strand
GAGTTACCTGGGGTGGTGCGGGGTGGTCGAGTGGGCCGAGGGGTACTGACGGCTGTGCATGGGGCGGCTCGGGTGGAGATTCCTGTGGAAGTGGTTCCTGCTTCGGAAGCGCCGCTCACCTTTATGAGGGATGTGCTACCGGTGTTGAGCAAAGCTGGGTGTAATGCTGGGGCCTGTCATGCGAAGGCGGACGGGCAAAACGGATTTCGCTTAAGTGTCTTCTCCTTTGACCCGCAGTCGGACTATCGAAACATTGTTCATGGGGCGCGCGGACGCCGTATTTTCCCGGCCTCGCCGACGGAGAGCTTGTTGCTGTTGAAGGCGACGCAGAGCCTCCCGCATGAAGGGGGTGAAGTGTTTTCCCGAGATTCAGATGCGTATCGCGTGTTGGTGCGGTGGATTGGTTCGGGGCTGGTGTATCGGTCGGGGGACGAGCCGGCATTGACCCGTGTGGAAGTTCTCCCGCGGGAGCGCCGGTACCGGAAAGGGGCGCGTCAGCGGCTGCTGGTGCAGGCGCATTATGCGGATGGATCGGTGCGGGATGTGACGTTGCTCTCGGATTTTTCTTCGAATGACCGTCAAATCGCCTCGGTGAGTGGCGACGGGGTGGTGACCATTGATCAGGTGAGTGGTCAGGCGGTGATTGTGGCTCGTTTTATGGGGATGGTGGGTGATGCTCGGATTATGGTTCCGTCGGACACGTTATTGCCTGACGAGGCGTATGCGGGGTTGCCGGTGTATAACTTCATTGATGAGTTGGCGTACGAGAAGTTTCGCCAAATGGGGGTCTTGCCATCGGCGTTGACGACGGATGCGGAGTTTTTCCGTCGGGCTTCGTTGGACACGTTGGGGCGGTTGCCGTCGGCGGCGGCGGCGCGGGAATTTTTGGTTGATGTCGATCCGGAGAAGCGGCGGAAGGCGGTGGACCGGCTACTAGCGGATCCGGGCTATGCTGACCATTGGGGAGTGAAGTGGGCGGATTTGTTGCGGCCGAATCCTGACCGGGTGGGCGTGAAGAGTGTGTTGCTCTTGGACGATTGGATCCGCGACTCGTTTCGTAAAAACATGCCGGCCGATCAATTTGTCAGAGAAATCATTTTGGCGCAGGGGAACACGCACCGGTTCGGGCCGGCTGTCATTTATCGCGACCGTCGGGAGCCGGCTGATTTGACGACGATGTTCAGCCAGCTTTTTCTCGGAGTTCGGCTGGATTGTGCTAAGTGTCACCATCATCCGAACGAGAAGTGGAGTCAGGAAGATTTTCATCGGATGGCGGCCTTTTTTGCTCCGTTGCGGCAGAAGGGCGGGGGGATTTCGGCTCCGATTTCCGGTGGCAACGAGACATTTTTTGTGGTGGCGGACGGGGTGTTGAAGCATCCGGTGACGGGTGAGGTCATGCCGCCGCAGCCACCGGACGGACCGCGGGCGGAGGTGGTGGCGGGGACTGATCCTCGTCGGGCGCTGGCGGACTGGTTGCTGGCTCCAGAAAATCCGTTTTTTGCCAAAGCGATGGCTAATCGGGTGTGGGGGCAGTTTTTTGGCCGGGGGATTGTCGATCCGGTGGATGATTTTCGGTTGTCTAACCCGCCGGTTCATCCGGCCTTGATGGAGGCGTTGGCGGCGGAGTTGGTGCGTTCGAAGTATGATTTGAAAGCGTTGATGCGGGTCATTATGAATTCGAGGCTGTACCAATTGAGCAGCGAGCCGAACGACACCAACCGTGCGGACACGCGCAATTTCTCGCGGTCGTATCGTCGGCGCATGGGGGCTGAGATGATGGCTGATGCGGTAGCGGACATCACCGGGGTACCCACGGCCTACCCGGGCCTCCCTCCGGGCAGCCGAGCCATGCAGGCGTGGACGTATAAGATTGAGTCGAGGACGATGGATGCCTTTGGGCGGCCCAACTCCAGTAGTGACTGTCCGTGTGAACGCAATATGAAACCAGCCATTGCGCAGTCGCTGCATTTGATGAATTCCGATTTGCTGCATGCCAAGCTGACCAGTGAGGAGCCGGGCGCGACAGTGCGGCGGCTGGCGACCAGTGCCGCTCCTCCGCGGGAAATCGTCACCGAATTATACCTCGCGTGTTACGGTCGCTTCCCGCTCGAGGAAGAACTTGTGCTGGCGATCGCTCCGTTTGGCGAAGACCCAAGCGATCAGGCCCGGCGGCAGCAAGCGGTCGAAGACGTTTTGTGGGCGTTGCTCAATTCCGCGGAATTCGTTTTTAATCACTGACCTTCATTTTTCCATGGCTATTCATCGACATTGTGACGGCTTGTTGCGCCGGGATTTTCTGCAATTGGGATTGCGGGGGGCGCTTGGTTTGGGGATGTGCGACCTGCTGCGGCTGCAAGCGGCTGCGGCTGCGGCGCCGGCGGGGGGCGTGGCCGCTAAGCCGGTGAATTGCATTATGATCTGGCTCGACGGCGGTCCGTCGCATTTTGAAACATTTGATCCTAAGCCGGACGCGCCGGACGATATTCGTGGGACCTTTAAAACCGTGCCCACTTCCGTGCCGGGAGTCCATTTCAGCGAGCCGGTCTCGAAGTTGGCCGGTATTTTTGACCGGTTTACGGTGGTGCGGTCGATTAGTCACAAAGACCCAAATCATGGTGGCGGCAATCATTACATGATGACAGGGGCTCCGACACCGGTGCCCGTCGGCTGCGGCGCCTTTGTCACGTTTCATCCATCGATGGGGTCGATGGTTTCCCATGAGCGCGGTGTGCGCAGCGGGCTGCCGCCGTATATGGCGATGCCGTCGAACACGCGGTCAGGCGGGCCGAATTTTCTTGGGGGCGAGCATGCGCCCTTTATTGTCGGGGGCTATCCGAATTCCGATGGGTTTCGGGTGCATGATGTCGTTTTGCCGGGTGATCTGGCGGCGGGCCGGGCTTCATCACGCCGGGAGTTGCGCGGGGCATTGGATCGGATGAAGCGGGCGAATGACCGGGTGGTGGAAGACCCGGCGGTGGAGTTTGATACGTTTTACGAGCAGGGATTTGATTTAGTATCATCGGCGCGCGCGCAGGAGGCGTTTGATTTAGGGCGCGAGGATGCGGCGGTCAGGGAGCGGTACGGCCGGAATGATATGGGGCAGCGGTTGTTGCTGGCGCGGCGGCTGGTGGAAGTGGGTGTTTCCTGGGTGACGGTGAACTGGGGTGGGTGGGATCATCATGGTGGGATTGAAGCGGCGTATAAAGGGGAGATGTTGCAAACGCTGGACCGAGGGGTTTCAACGCTGATTACGGATCTACATGAGCGCGGGCTGCTGGAGACCACGCTGGTGTTGTTGTTGGGCGAGTTTGGCCGTACTCCGAAGATTAATCCGGGCGGGGGGCGCGATCACTGGCCGCACGCCATGTCCGTGTTGATGGCGGGCGGGGGCGTGCCGGGCGGGCAGATTGTAGGCGCGACCGATGCCAGAGGGTATTATGC
>JALRGB010000290.1 GCA_023253575.1 Verrucomicrobiales bacterium | reverse complement strand
GCCATCGAATACTCCGACGACGGAACCCGCTGGAAAATAAGCCCAACAGTCGTTCCCAGCGCAGGCAGTCGCACTCAATGGATCGACCGCGGTCCGCCCCGCACGATCAGCCCTCCCGCTACGCAGAGCAGCCGGTTCTATCGTGTCCGATTGCTCGCCCCATAGCCCATCCCACCACTCCTCCGCAACCATTCAGTCGCCCGCCAACTTTCCGTCATCCTATTTTCCCACATGAACGCGCAGCCAGTTTCCACCTTCGCCCGAGGCCGTTCGACCGCGCTGGCCCTCATCCTCATTTCATGTCATGCCGCAGCCGGGCCATCGGCAGAAATCAACCACTCCGCCCCCGAAAGCACAGCCGATTCCTTCTCAAGCCGCAGCCGGTTTTCGATTTCGGCCGGATGGATGTGGCGGGAAACCGGGGGGATCCATTTCCACTCGGGCTCGCGCACGCCGTCGCTGGCTCTGCCATCACTCTTTGGCCGGGCGCTGACGATGGTGCCCTCCATCGGCACTCCCGATACTTTGGCGGATCGTTTTTACTCCGACGGAACGGTACTCATGGACGCCGGCACCCCCCTCGATGGCTCCACCTCGGCCTGGAGCTACCAGCACGAGGCGCAGGCCAAAGGAGGATCAATGCTCTACCACGCCCAAGGGCATCGCCGTGAGTCGGAGGCCACACGCAGTGCACTCCCTCCCGCGGATCAGGCGTTCGATGGCAGCGGAGGCGTGCCCGTCATCGAACTGGGCTGGGAAAAAGATCTAAGCCCGAGCCTGTCCATCGGCGCCCGATTCCAATGGTCGTTTCTAGACTTCGATGGATCGCATGAACAAACCACCTTCTCAGCTTGGCAGCAGAGCCGCGAATACACCATTGATTTTTCGGACCGTTACGATCTTCAAGGGGTCATCCCACCGCAGGCGCCATATACCGGCGCTGGACTGGGCTTTGGTCCGGTCATCAACAACCAGCCGGCATCACGGAACTCCAGCGAATACCAGTCCGCATCCGGCGAAGCCGAGTTTTTCAACAGCCTGCACCAGTCGTTCGAAGTAAAACTCAATACCCTTTCGCTGGGACCCTCACTCTCCACAAAGTGCGGTCCAGTCAGCCTGCAAGCCGGCGCCGGCTTTGCGCTCAACATTGTCGACTGGAAAGCCACGCAATCGGAAACCCTTTATCTCTCAAGGGACGGAGGTCGCCCCCGTGCCTTCCACCGCTGGATCGAGGACCAGAACGACACCGACTTCCTCCCAGGGTTTTATCTGCAAGGCGGACTAGCTTGGCAGATATCCTCCTCGTGGTCCATCAACGGGTTCGGTCGCTACGACTGGAGCGAATCGCTGGACGAACCCGTCGGCCCGTCCACCCTCTCGTTCGACCCCGGAGGCTGGTCGGCCGGAGTGCTGCTAGGATGGCATTTCTAAATGCCTTCGGTCTGGCCCGTCGGTTTAATCACAGGGAGACACTTAAGCCAGAACGGGCTCAGATATCCCACCGCAGCCACAGATCGCTTTGGCGGGTGCTCCATCAGATGGAAGGCAAACCCGTCTCGCGCCGCGCCCGGAATTCCGGTATAATGAAGATGTCCGGGGCGCAGGCGCCTCTTCTCCCATCCTCCTTTTCTCCATCCCTGCTATGTTCCGCTGGCTCCCATGGAAGTTTTTCGTCAAGCACGCCTCACGGCGGTACGGCTTCGTTGATCCAGCCACCCTGCTCGCCCGCCTGCGCCGCTTTGCCCAGCCGTCAGAAGTGGCCGAACCACTGGAATTACTAAGGGCCGGCATCATTTTTCATGCCCGCGGGCTGGTTAATGCCCGAGCCATTCAGCAAAACCTTGACTGGGTGTGGCCCTACTGGGTCGAACGCCAGTTCAACCCGGACGACAGCTCGTTCGTCCCACGCGCGTTTTCCTTCAGCCACATCAATCTGACTCATCGCAACTGGACGGCCGTCGGCCAGCCCGGGTTACCACTGTACCCGGTCGTCGACCCGCGCGGACTCGTCACCCCGTTGTATGATGGATGGTCGCTTGATTTTTGGATTATCACTGACACTGGAGGCCGGTTGCTGCCGAGCAAGCTTGATGACGAGGCGGTCACTCAGCGGCTCGAGCTGGACCCGGAATTGCGGGTAGTAACCCGGTGTTCGCGGGACGGGCTGGTGCTTGATTTGGCCACGAGTGTGATCGCGGGGGGAAAAGCCGCAGCGGCGGTGGTCACTACAGTCGGGGCAGCGGCGAACCAAGATGGATGGCTGGTAGTGGCCGTGCGTCCGTACAATCCAGAGGGCGTGCAATTCATTCATCGCATTGAGTCGGCGCTGCCGGAGCCCGCCATCCGCGTGAACGACGAAACCACCGTTCACTTCAGCGCACCCCCGAAGGCATGGCGCATGGCGCATTATGCCGAGGGCGATGTGCATCTCGATCTACCTGGGAACGACACACGGCGCAGCATCGAATGTGACGTCGGCATGGCCACGGGTGCCGCGTTATTTCGAGTGACGGCCGGATACCCGCTCTCGTTGAAAGTCACGGTTGGACTGGAGCGAGACCTCAAAGAACTACCCACTCCGCCCGCCATCGGGCTCACTTGGCCGACCGCTCTGCAGGGGAATGCCCAACTCCAGATCCCGGATGCTGGAATGCAGTTTCTCTATGATGCGGCGGTCCGCACGCTCTTGCTTCTCTCCGCCGATGAACTGGTCCCGGGCCCGTACACTTACCGTCGCTTCTGGTTCCGGGACGCCTGCCTCATGCTGCACCCACTCATCGCCATGGGCCAAGCAGACCGGGCCGAACGCATTCTCGCCACCTTCCCCCGGCGCCAGACGTCCGCCGGGTATTTCCTCTCGCAGGAAGGAGAATGGGATGCCAATGGCCAAGTTCTCTGGATCACCGCTCGCTTCTCAGCCATGACAGGGAAAAAACCCGACGCCCGCCTCGAACACGCCCTTCGTCAGGCCGTGCGCTGGCTGGACAAAAAACGCCTGAAAACCAGCCAGCCAGCCGGAACCCATGGTCTCCTACCCGCGGGCTTCAGCGCCGAACATCTTGGACCAAATGATTTTTATTACTGGGATGATTTCTGGGCCTGGGGGGGATTGAGCGCGATGGCCGCTCACTGGCGGCAGGAGGGAAACATCCCCGCCGCCGACGAAGCCGGCGCACTCGCGGCGGATTTCGCCCGGAGCGTGGAAACCAGTATCAATACCATCCCGGCATCCCGCGCCCGAGGTGGCATCCCCGCCGCCCCGGGCCGTCGCATGGATGCCGGAGCCGTCGGCTCCATGGTCGCCGACTATCCTCTGCAACTTTTCCCTGCCGGTGAAAAACGTCTCGCAGCCACTCTGGAATTTCTGATCGAGCGATGCTTTCACCAAGGCGGTTTCTTTCAAGAAATGATCCACTCCGGAGTGAATGCCTATCTGACTCTAGATCTGGCCCAGTCCCTGCTCCGCGCCGGAGATGCTCGTTTTGCCGAACTCATCCGCCGCGTGGCGGCGCTGGCGTCTCCCACCGGCCAGTGGCCCGAAGCCATTCACCCGCGCACCCTCGGCGGGTGCATGGGCGATGGCCAGCATGGCTGGGCCGCTGGCGAATGGATCATGATGATGAGGAACTGCTTCATCCGCGAAGAGAGATCCTCGCTGATCATCGGATCCGGCCTGCTGCCAGAATGGCTGGCCAGCCCGGATGAATTGCGCTTTGGACCGACCCTGACCGCTTGGGGCCCGGTCAGCGTGCGACTGCAGGCGTCCATCCTTCGCCTCGAAGCCACTTGGCGGCACATCGCCCCAGCCCTCATCATCGCCGTCCCAGGCTTTAAACGCATCGAGGCCGGCCTAGGAGAAATGGAATTTCACCTCCAGCCACCATGAAAATCGCGCTTTTCACCAACACATATCTTCCGCATGTCGGGGGGGTGGCACGGTCGGTCAAAACGCTGGAGGACGCGTGCCGCCAGCGCGGGCACGAGGTGTTGGTGATTGCGCCGGAATTCAAGGAGGCCATCCCATCGCCTCATGTGCTAAGGGTTCCGGCCATCCAGAATTTTAATGGCAGTGATTTCTCAGTCCAGCTGCCGGCGCCTGGCGTGATCAAAGTGGCCATGGCAGCATTCGAGCCGGATCTGATTCACAGCCATCATCCCTTTCTGCTGGGAGATGCCGCTCTGCGCGAAGCCAGAAAAAGGCATGTCCCTCTCGTTTTTACCCACCACACACTCTACGAACGATACACGCACTACGTTCCGCTGGACTCACCCGCCCTGAAGCGCGCCGCCATTCAGCTCGCCACCGAATACTGTAACATGTGCGATCATGTCGTCGCCCCAAGCCGCAGCATCTGCACCCTACTGAACGAACGAGGCGTCACCACCCCGGTCGCCACCATCCCCACAGGCATCGACGTCCCGTTCTTCGCCCGTGGCAATGGCCCGCGGTTCCGCGCCGCCGCCGGCATCCCCCAGGACGCCCGGATCATCGGCCACACCGGCCGCCTCGCCCGCGAGAAAAACCTGCTCTTCCTCGCAGAAGCGGTCGCCACCTGCCTCAACCGCGACCCCCACGCCGTTTTCCTCGTCATCGGCAACGGCGACGCCCGCCAAGAAATGCTCGATTTGCTCGCCACCATGACAGACCGCCACCGAGTTCATGCACCGGGTGTCCACACCGGATCCACTCTGGCTGATGCCTATGCCGCCATGGATTGGTTCGCCTTCGCCTCCCAGACGGAAACACAAGGACTCGTCCTCGCCGAAGCCATGGCCACCGGTACCCCGGTCGTCGCCATCGATGCCCCAGGCGTGCGGGAAATCGTCGTCGATCACCACAACGGCCTGCTCCTCCACCCCCACGCCACCACCGCTGAATTTGCCGAAGCCCTCGGCCAGATGATGGACGATACGACCCTCACCCACCACTGCGCCGCGCAGGCACGCCGGACCGCTCTGGAGTACGATACCCAGCGCTGCACCGCCGCCATGCTCGAATGTTACGAACAAACCATCGCGCAACATCCAACCTCAAAACCAAGCGACATGACACCATGGGACCGATTGCTCGAATCCCTCGATATTGAATGGAGCTTGTTTCGGGAAAAGATATCAGCGGCGGCGGCGGCAGTAGGCGAAACCCCAGCCACGGAGGCCCGTCTTGATTAGCCGCCTTGGCGTCCGACTACGGTGGTGCCGGCGCGTGCTGGGCCGCGCGTATTGGGCCTCCCGATTTCTTGGCATAACCTCGCCCGAAGGCGAGGCCGAACTACCGGGGGTCATTATCCTGCAAATCGACGGACTGGCGCGCACCCAGCTGGAACGGGCTCTGGCCGGCGGCGACTTACCATTTCTGAAACGCCTCATCCAGCGTCAGCACTTTACTCTGGAAACATTTTACTCCGGGCTTCCCTCGACCACTCCGGCTGTTCAAGGAGAAATCTTTTTCGGCATCCGCTCGGCTGTGCCCGGCTTCCAGTTTCTTCACCGTCAGACCGGTCGAGTCTTCCGCATGTACGAGGCGGCGGCAGCCGAGACCATCGAGCAGCAACTCTTGTCGGCCTGCCCGGACCCGCTGCTCGCCAACGGCCACAGCTACTCTAACATTTACCGCGCCGGAGCAACGCTGTCGCGATATTGCTCTCAAGACCTCGATCCCCACGTTATCCTCCAGCGCCTGCACCCGGCTCAAACCCTGCTGCTGGCGGTCGCTTACGCTCCGCGACTTCTGCGCCTAGCCGCCCTGACCGTGCTTGAATTTGCGCTGGCCCTCGTCGATGCCGTGAAAGGTCTCTATGCTCGCGAGGACATCATCCGCGAACTCGTCTTCGTCCCGACCCGGGTCCTCATCTGCATCGTGCTTCGCGAATTGATTCGCTTCCGCGTTTTTCTCGATAT
>JALRGB010000358.1 GCA_023253575.1 Verrucomicrobiales bacterium | reverse complement strand
ATGGAAAATGGACGCACGCCGGTTGCCACGCGCCATCACGTGGTAAAAAGCGCCGGGAAATTCAATGCGGAGGCGGCGTAGCGTCGCGGCAGAGTAGGGGCGAAGACGAGGATGTCAATATTTGCACACTGACCCCATTTTTCCCGGACGCTGACCCTGCCGCCAGTCCAAGGTGTTGGCATACTTGGCGCGCACGATCAAATCCACTCCCCTCAATGGCAGGAAAGCCAGATTGGCGAAGGACCAAAAGCCCCGGTCGGCGACAAGCACATCGCCTCGCCGCAAGGTGCCACGGAGCAAGGCAAAAAGCCGCATCCCATGATCCTTCCACGCTCCGTGGGTCGCCCGCAGGAGCGCGCCTGAACTCAGGCAAAAGAGGCCCACCAGATGGACCAGCGGGAAGCCGCATCCTGGTGGCTGCGAAGTGACCTGTGGCCATGGCGCCTGATTGCTGGTGGTGTCCGGCGTTTGCACGGTGGTTCCATCGACCACGAGCATCCGCCGACCGTGGCAGCCGGGCAGGGAGGGAGCCTGCGCGCAAATCCGGTCCGCCAGCCGCCACCATGCCTGAGTCGCCCGCCGGGCTTCCCGGCAGGAGGTGCCTGGGCAGAGCACCATCTGCAAAAGCACCCATAAAATCAGCGTCATCGGCAACCAGCGCACACGCCGCCCAGCCATTTCACCCAACTCCTGAAGCAGACCAGCGGGCAGAAATCGGGCCATCGTCTTCTCCAGACTGTGCAGCGAGCGGTGGGCCGCCACCTGCCGGCGCACCTTCTTCATCGCAGCCAATTTGGAGCGAAATTGAGGAAATTCGGGGTGACGGGCGTACTTCATCTAACACACTTACCATCAACATGTTGTAAACGCAATATATAAACAGTTGAGCGTTAGAGATTTATGGACTAAATGAGCGCCATTCGGGTCAGACCCCTACCCACCCCACCTCCCCATGACCCACGCCCCCTTCTCCATCGCCGATCCCCGAAAGCAAATTCCTTTCAGCAACGGTGCACCCCGTAGCACCCCCTGCGGGATTCAGTGCCGCCTTTTGGAATGATCCGGGGCGTCAGGCCATGTGGAAGAGCTTCTGGAGAAAGTCCGTGAAGCTCGATCCGATGCTGAGTTGGGAGCAGGTGGTTTCGTTTGCTGCCGGGTTTCTCATACCTCCCGCGTTGGCGGCAGCAGAACGCCGGACTTTCAATAGTTCCTGGAAGCCGGGTGGCGGTTGGCAGGAAAAGTGAACTCCTACGTCTGAGGCGGGATTTGCGATAGGTTTCTGTTCGCTCTTCGCGCACGTCGAACCGGGAATGGATGGCGTTTTACGCTAGAAATCATGGACACCCACTGAAGCGGGAGACTGATTGAGAGTTTGAGTGGGTGTCCGCGATTTTCGAAGGTAAGACCAAAACGGATGGCGATCGGCTCTATGAATGGGATCATGAAAACGGGGACATTGAAGTCTATGATAGGGCAACAGGTAAGCACCTGGGATCAATGGGACCGACTTCAGGAAACATGTATAAACCAGCAGTGCCGGGGAGAAAAATAACAAAATGACTAACGATACTTGTTGTGCTATGGCTAAAACTGCGCTCGAAGAAGGGGCGGTTATTTATATTGAGAAGTTTCGTGAATCGGGTATCCCGGTGCCGGATGGAGGAACATCGTATTTGGTAATTGATTTTTGTCCATGGTGTGGATGTAGGTTACCTCTCCCCTTGAGCGACAAGTGGATTGATGCAATGGACAAAATGGGAGTGCCCCCGCCCTATGATAAAGTCCCTGAAAAGTATGAGACTGATGCGTGGTGGAAGGATGGTCAGTTTACAGAGGGCGAGGCAGATGGCTTAGCCGAGAATTAGTGCCCTTGGTTCGACCCACTCTGGAAGTCGTTGTAATGGAGTAGAATGTGACATCCGTGACGTCATTGACATCGGTGACGTTGTCACTACGGTTGCCACATTATGGCCTCCATCCGGCGGAAACCGAACAGCAAATACTGGTATGCGTGCTTCTCCCTGCCGGACGGGACCCGCACCCAGCGTTCGACCAAAACGACCGACCGCAAGGCGGCGATGAAAATCGCCTTCCAATTCGAGCAGGCATCAAATGACCACCTGACCGAATCGCAGGCGCGAAAAGTGATCGCCGACATCTACCGCAACCACTCCGGCCGGCGTCTCGAATCCGCCAGCGTGAAGGACTACCTCACTCGCTGGTCCGCGCTCCGGAAGGGAACCGTGGCCGCGACCACCCACGTCGTCTATGAAGCGACGGTGGGAGAATTTGTCGGCCACCTTGGGGACAGGGCGTTGAAGGATCTGGGCACGCTCACCACCTCGGAGGTCGCGGACTATCGGGACAAGATCAGCGAGCGGCTGTCGGGCAGCTCGGTCAACAAACGGCTGAAAATCCTCCGCGTCGCTCTCCAGCAGGCGGGGCGCGATGGCCTCATCGACCAAAATCCGGCCGCCAAAGTGCCCACCATCCGAGCCGGAAGCCAAAGGGCCGAGAGACGCGCCTTCACGATCAAGGCAGCCCCCTACCTACCCCACCTCCCCATGACCGTAACCGTCTCACCGGCCCATCTACCCTTCGGCAGTCGTCTCGGGTAGAGTGCGTGGCATGAAAAAACGAACCTTGAAGGAATGGCGGCGCCTAGTGTCCGAGTACGAGCTGGGCCAGGAGAGCCGGCGGGAGTTTTGCGTAAGGCACGGACTGGCGACGAGCACGTTGGACTACTGGAGGCGCAGGAGTCGAGGAGATGGAGGCGAGCGATTGGTCGAGGTTGAGATTGAGGCTGGAGGTTTATCTGCCGGCGGGATGGTCGCTCCGGTGGTGATCAGCTGGCCCAACGGAGTGCGTGTGGAGTTGGGAGTGGACGCGGTGTCGGGGGCTGTGTTGGGCGCGATGAATGTGGTCTTCGGAGGGGGTAGTTCATGTTTGCGCTGAGTGCGGCCACGAAGGTATATTTAGCGGCGGGAGCGACGGACTTACGAAAGGGGTTTGACGGGCTTTGCGCCATCGTTGAGGGCGTGTTGGAGGAAGCGCCGTTAAGCGGCCATGTCTTTTTGTTTGCCAACGGGGCGCGAACGAGGCTCAAGGTGCTGGTCTGGGATGGCAGCGGCATGTGGGTCTGCACGAAAAAGCTGGGTCGAGGGCGGGCGGCACCAGACGGTGTAGGTCCTCGACTACCTGCACCTTCACGGCATCAGGGTCTGGGTGCGCCTCCCTGTACAGCGCTACCCATGCGCGCACGTTGCGCGCTCCCCAGCGCGTGATGATTG
>JALRGB010000352.1 GCA_023253575.1 Verrucomicrobiales bacterium | reverse complement strand
TTTCGCGGCGGCCGGCAGAACGAAGGCACGCTGTATGTCATCAACAAGGACGGAACCAGCTACCGGGCGGTCCACCATTTTGGAGGATCGGACGACGGCAAGCACCCGTCGGGCGCGCTGCTTTTGGCGACTGACGGCGGGCTGTATGGAACTACGGCCTCCAGTGCCGCAGGTGACAAGGGCATCGTATACCGGTTTGATCCGGCGACTGGGGTCATGAAAGTGGTGAAGCGACTGGAAGGGGCTACGGTTTTATTGGGTCGAACCGGGGTCATCGAAGGCCGTGATGGTGCGCTTTATGGAGTGGCCGACGGCGACACGACCAACGCCACCGCCATTTTCCGTTTGAACAAAGATGGCACTGGCTACCGCCTCATCCGCAGCCTACCCCGCGCGAATTCTGATTTTGCCTGGTCGCGGGCTCCACTTTTCGAGGGTAGCGACGGACTGCTGTATGGCACCTGTATCAACGGCGGGACCCACAACCGCGGGTGTTTGTTCAAGCTGAATAAGCAAGGGAACGAGTTTCAGACCATGATCAGCTTTGGCGCCACCCCGGCCGATCCCCAAGCTCCCGCTGGCGGTGTCATTGAAGGGTCGGATGGGCAACTCTATGGCCAGTTGCAATACGGCTCCGGGCCGCAGGGCGATAACCAAGGTGCCATCTACCGGATTTCCCGCACCGGAACCAACTTTCAATTTTTGCACCTGTTCAGCACGTACACGCTTTCCAACCCGATCGGTCAATTGGTAGAGGGCGCGGACGGTCGACTCTACGGGGTCACCAAACGGGGACGCGCCGAATACGGCGGTGTTTTTGTCATCAACAAAGACGGCTCGGAATTCACCTCCCTGCTCAATCCCGCTCTTTATCAATTTCCGGGATTCACCCCGACGCTGGTCGACAACTCCCTAATTTATGGCGTGGCGTCCAATGAAGGATCGGAGACTGGGTTGATTTACCGCCTGCCGATAACGGGCGGGGCCGGATCGATCCTTCAGGAAATCACGCCGACGGGAGGCAGTCCTGTCGAGCCCCTCGCTCTGCTCGACGCCAGCGACAGATGGATCTACGGACTCACTGACAACGGACGGACGTCCTCACCCTATTTTTACCGGATGAGGCGCGACGGCTCTGCCTTCACCCTGCTGCGGGAATTCCTCCGGGATACCACCGGACAGAGGGAGCCGTACACTCTCAGTACCGAGGATACCGACGGGAGCGTTTTGGCCCCTTCGCTATTCGCTGGAACCAAAGGCGGCGGCGCGCTCGTCCGGCTGTCCCGAAGCGGCGAATATAGCTTTGCTCAGGATTTTGGAACATCCTTTCAAGGCCCGGGCCCGTCCACTCCCGGAGGCGTACTCCGCCTCACCAATGGCAGCCTGCTCGGCTTCAGTTTCAATGGAGGCACATCCGGCAACGGGACGGTCTATCGCGTGGAGCCAGGCACCACCGAACCGGTGGTCATTCACCATTTCGCCGGAGAGCCGCAGGACACCCGTAGTCCCGTCACCCAACCGCTGCTCGCCAGCGACGGCCGCGTCTACGGCATGGGTTCGGCCAGCGTGTTTGCCATCGACCCCGATGGCAGCAACTACCGCTTCCGCAACCTGTTCGGCGCATCCGGCACCACGCCCAGCAACCTGTACGGAACTGCCAATGTCCTCATGGAAGGAACGGACGGTGGATTGTACGGAGTAGCCGGAAGCGGCGGCGCCACTCAACGAGGCGGCATCTTCCGAATCGAAAAATCCGGATTCGCAGTGACCACGATTTATGAATTCCAAGGCGGCGATGGCAGGCCGTACGATCCGGTCGGCGGACTGGTGGAAATGTCCGACGGATTCCTCTATGGCCTGACGCGGAGCGGTGGTCAGAAAAACTATGGTGTCCTTTATCGTATTCGTCCTACAGGCGCAGATTTCGGGATCGTTCACCATTTTGATGTGACGGCGGACAACGGGGTTTCCCCAAGAACCATCATTCGGGGTGGCGATGGTCTCATTTACGGCACATTAACGGCCGGCGGAGCGAACGGGTATGGAGCCATTTTCCGCTACGGGGAAGCGCCGGAAATCACCGTGGAAAGAGTAGATGGAAGCCTCCTGACGAGCGCCTCCAGCGTCATCGATTTCGGGGAAAAAGAATGGAACGCCCCGGAATCCACCGTCCCGGTGCGCATCCGCAACGACGGAGAACTGGCTCTCACACTGGCGGAATTCACATTCACCGGCCCCGGCGCCGCCGACTACGCAGTGACGGCTCCCAGCTTGAAGGTGCTGGCCCCCGCAGAGTCAACGACGGTCACCATCCGCTTCACCCCGAGGGGCGTCGGCCAGCGCACCGCCGTCCTCCATTGGGGCTCGAATGATTATGACGAAAATCCGTTTTCTCTCGATCTCACCGCGCTAGTCCTTTCCCCTGAAATCTCGGTTCATGACGGCCCGACCACGGGCGCACCGGAAATCGCATCCGGCCAACCGGCTGCCGTGTCGGTCGGCCGCCACGTCCAGGGGACTCCGGGCCTACGCGCCCTGACCCTCGCCAATACCGGCACCGCGACGCTGGCCGTATTTTCAATCACCCTGCCTGCTGGGTATGAACTCGGCGCCGCACCCGCTTGGCCCGTCATGCTGGCTCCGGGGGCCACCGAGACATGGGAAATCCAACTGACATCGCTGACAGTCGGCGTACGCGCCGGCATGGTCATCGTCACCAGTGATGATTT
>JALRGB010000279.1 GCA_023253575.1 Verrucomicrobiales bacterium | reverse complement strand
TGCCGTTTTGGTGCAACGAAGCGGTCGTCCCCGCCGCCGTCAGCTGACTCAAGTCGCCCGGAAAATAACTGTTTTCCCAAAAATCGGGCAGTCCATCCGCGTCCGCATCCGCCTGGCTGGCCGCCAGAAACAGACTGCCATCCGGTTGTACCGGATTCTCCGGAATCGCGTTGTCAATGACCATGGAAAAGGCAGATCCATCACACCCGTCGCCACGGTCACCCGCCTCACTGACCGGCGTGAGCGCCAGATCAATCTTGTCGCCTGGCAGGACATTAAGATAAAATGTCCGGGTAAACCCCACGTTGTCGTCACCCGCCACCGCGGCAAAATCAACCCGGTTGCCGTTTTGGTGCAACGAAGCGGTCGTCCCCGCCGCCGCCCCACAGCCTATATTACCCTTCCGCAGGCTGTAGGTGATCGCCAACGGCGTCACCGCCGTCACTTCATCGGCCTGCCAGCGCCGAATCACCCACTGCTCGTTACCACTGTTCGGACCATTCGGATGACTGGTCTCCGCATACAGCTCGGTCCACGGTCCGGAAGCATTGGGATTCAAATCAAAACCCGTCCCGTTCCACGTTCCCTCCGGAAAAACCAGAAAATCACGGGTCACATCGTAGTTGTCCCCCTTCCCGTCAGCCGTGTAATCACGATACCCCTGATACCACCCCTCCGCCCCCTGTGTGGACGAAAATTCCGTGATCGAATTGGCAATCTCTTCACCCCATACAGCTGGGGCCGCCAGCAGCATCACAAGTGTGAACATTTGAATTCGGATCAGACAACACACGCTTCTCATAAAGATTGGAGGAATAGGAAAACCAAAAATAATGTTCGACCCGAAAACACAAGGGATCACGCGGGCACCCGCCTATACGCAAGGGACGAAACGCGGACAAGCTGAATCCGACGCTGTTCGGAAATCTTGTCCGAAACGCCCGCCCCCGTCCAAAAGTAAAATCGACGAAGAAAAAAACAAAAGCACGGGTCCAAGTTCAGATCCTTAAAACCCGCCCGTCCGCAACGCAGAACAAATCCTTGGAGCCTGTCAACTCGCGGCAGATACAACAAAAAATCGCGGCCACAGCCTGCAAGACTGAAACTAAGGCGGTTGTTGTTCGACACTCAAGCTAAGGCGAGCGCTGCCGGCCAGACGCTGCCCTACCCACTACCCATCAGCCCTATATTCTGAACCTGACCCCCGTCTTTTCTTCACTTTTTCGGCCGAATGACGATTTCCACCCGCCGGTTTTTCTGCTGGGCGGCCACGTCGCCGGCGGGCACAAGGAGTTTGGCCTTGCCCCATCCCCGCGTATTCAGGCGCGCCGCGTCTAGTCGAAGTGACTCGACCAGCCAATTTTTGACGGCGTTGGCGCGCGCTTCGCTCAGCGTCAGGTTGTAGGCCTCGCCTCCGAAGGTGTCACTATGACCTTCTATACTGATTTCCGCCTCGGGGTTCTTTTGGATGATGAATCCAAGCTTCATCAAGCTCAGCCGGGCCGTCTCCTTGAGCTCGGAAGAATTGTACTCAAAAAGCAAGTCCGTCGGCATCATAGCCGTCCGGTCTTCGGTCATAGGCCCGGTGTAAGCCAGCAGGTCATCCAGCGAAGCCAGCCCATCCTCCTGCCCCACTCCCTGATTCCCACTGGTCGTGGCCGCCGTGATAGACTGGCCCAACACGTCCCCCTCGACCACTAGGTCTTCTGCCGCCAGAACCACTTGATCCTGAGAAATCTGTGGATCAACGGCCAGTGTAGCAGTAGCCGCCTCAATGGCCGTCGAGAGGGTCGAGCCGGGCACATCATTGGTCACCGCCACCGGCACGGCTGCCAGTGCGCTGGCTACCGCCGTGGTCAAATCACCCGCCGCCGGGCCCGAACCGGTCCTTATATTGGTGGGCATTTCCACCTGCGCCGTCAGCGTCAGTTCATCAAATTTCAGCTCTTTAAACTGAGTGAGATCAACCGGCTCCGTCGTCGGCGGGGGTGGTTCCCGTTCCTCGACCGTGGCCGCCGGTGGTGCCGGCGGCATCGCCGCCTCTTCATTAATGCGCGCGCGCCGAAGGTCGACAGGAATCCGCGGCTCCACAGCCGTGTCAACGGCCACGCCGCCAAAGTGTTCCGGCAGCCCGAGGTTACGCGCGTATTTCCACAAAATAAGATGCAGCCCAACCGATAGGAGAGTGGCCGCTAAAACCCACGCCCCCAAGTTGCCCTGAGAACGGCCACCCCGAAAATCAGAAATCCAGTCATTCATGAAGAAATCCGCCTACACGGAAAAGTATCTCCAGAATTTCACCCGCGTCGTGAAAATTTCCTCGCACCCAGCCAGAGAAAATGTGGTTAATTGTCCTATGAAGTCGTCTCTGTTGATTTTGTCCGCCATGCTGTGCTCGCTGGCCCCCGTCCCCGTGACCGCCGCGCCAGAGACCGCCGCAGCAGAGACGCCCCAACCCACTCCCGCGCCAGTCCCCTCACCCGCGGCCACCCCTACACCAGTTCCCGCGCCCGCCACTGAATCCGACGCGCCCAAGCCAGAGGCAGCCGGACCAGAGGCCGCTCCCCCGCCGTCAGAAAAACCTCCCACCAAAAAACCCAAAAAAAACCGCTCAAGCACCAAGAACAAAAAAGAAAAAAAAACCGACCAAGAAGGATCGGGCTTTAATCCAAAAAGTTTCCTCATCAAGCTCGTCTTGGCAGCTGACGAGGACGATGACGGTGCGCTGAGCACCAATGAATTCCGCCAAGTGCCACTCCTCAAAGAAATCAAAAAGGAACGAATCGATTCCTTGTTTGCAGAAATCGATGAGAACAAGGACGCCCGCCTCGATGCCGACGAAGTCAGCAAAGGATTGGGCAAAATGACGAACCTAGCCAAGGACGGCAGCCGGGCGGCGCTTGATGGCCTAGAGAGCGATGACGGCGAGGAGGACGACGCCCTCGCCCGCCAGCTCAAGAAGCTCAAAGGCCAACCGAAAAAGTAATCCCGCCGAAAAACCATGCTGGCCTCGGTAGAGGCTAGCCGGAGGAGGGATGAGGAGCCAAAAAAAGGGAGGGTAGCCGGTCTGGAGAGATCAGACAAACTTGTAGACGCCTGGGACAGGGGTGGCGTGGGGAGTGAATGCGCTGTCCCATTTCAGAGATTGCTCAGGGGCAAGGTCTTCCTCTGATTTCAGGATTTGCTCCCAAGTAATTTTCTGGCCTGTGTAAGCGGCCACGCGGGCCATAATTCCGAGCAGGGTGCTGCTCGCCATGCGTTCCCCGTCGTTGAGAGGGGTGCCGGCCCTGATGGCGGCGAACAAATCCCGATGTTCTTGATCATACATCGCGTCATCATCTTCGCGAAACCTCAGGTTTTTCTCACCGCGAATGCTCACGCCGCGAGCCAGCTGGCCACTGCCTTTGGTGCCTTGGATGTAGTCCGCATTTTCGTTGAAGCAGTTTGGAATCTGCCGTTGGCCGACGGTGGCCATGACTTGATTCGGGTATTCGTAGACGGCGGTCATATGATCGAAGATATTACCTCCTTCGGCCGGGCTTTGACGCCCTCCCGTCGCCACGCAGCTGAGCGGCGGTTGGTCGCGGAATGCCCACGCGACTTTGTCGACGCTATGGATACATTGTTCGACGTACCCGTCGCCGCCAAGCCACGAAAAGTTGTACCAGTTGCGAATCTGCCATTCGACGTCGCTCCACTCCGCTTGCCGCGCATTGGCCGGCGGCATCGGTTTCACCGGCCCCGTGTAATAAGTGGCGTAATAACTGGTGATGTCGCCAATCGCACCGTCATGAATCGCTTTAAAAAATTCCTGACGACTCCGGGCGTAACGCCAGCAATAACCAGCCACCACACTCAGTCCTTTTTCCTTGGATTTACGGACCGACTCCATCACCGATCGCACCCCCACAGGATCCACCGCCATGGGTTTTTCGCAGAAAATGTGCTTACCGGCATCGACGGCCGCCGCCAAATGCCCCGGACGAAAACCGGGAGGAGTGGCCAGTACCACCACGTCCACGCCACTGGCAAGGAGCGCCTGATAGCCATCGAGCCCAGCAAACCGGCGGTCAGCAGGAACATTGATCCGGTCCTTGAATTGATTGGAAAGCGCATTGATCGCGCCGTCCGCTTGGCTGGCAAAAACATCCGCCACCGCGTGCAGCTCGCTGTTGCTGTCAGCCCCCAAGGCATTGGCCGCCGCCCCCGTGCCCCGGCCGCCACAGCCAACCAGTCCAATCTTCAGTTTTGATCCATTCGGCTCACCCCGCAGCACCGCCGGAAAACTCAAGGCCATGCCGCCTAAGGCCAAGGCCGACGTGGACCGGAGAAAATCACGGCGATCAGTGAGTAGCGCCGAAGGAGCAGCCGTAGGGGAAATGATGGAAGTGGTTGATTTCATGACAGTACAATCGAGTGAAAACGAAATGAGACACCTGACAAGTGAACGATGAACCCAAAATGAACCCACCATCCACCCAATTACAGCTATCAGAATGATTTTCCTTGTCGCCCAAAATCTACCCCGCACTCTGCCGCACGCGCCCTTCGTACTTTTGCTGATGCCCCTGCCTCACCAATCGGTTTTTGACTCATTGATTTTTTAAATGATTAATATTTCGAGTGTTGAGAATAATTTTGCGGCGAATTTCGCCGAGCGCGGCGAGCTAGGAGCGGCGTTTTGTGTTTGGTCTGACCGCGGAGCGGTGATTTCACTGGCAGGAGGAGCCACTTCGCGCGAGTCGGAGGCGGCGCCGTGGACCGAGCACACATTGGTTCCGGTGTGGTCGACAACCAAAGGTCCGGCCGCGGCCACCCTGCTGTGGGCTCTGGACCGCGCGCGACTGACCTTGGACACGCCGGTTTCTCATGTTTGGCCCGCGCTGGGAGCGGACGCGACCTTCGGAGAGCTGCTGTCCCATCAGGCCGGACTGCCGGCGCTCGATGTGGCCACGTCAGTGTTTGATCATGAAGCCCTTGTCATTGCCCTCGAGCGACAGGTGCCGTTTTGGGAACCCGGCCAAGGCCACGGATACCACCCGCGAACATTCGGGGTCCTGCTCGATGAATGCGTCCGCCGTTTGTGCGGCGCGCCGCTCGGTGATGTCTGGCACCGGGAAATAGCGACCCCCCTGGAACTCGACGTCTGGATCGGCTTGCCCACGCATGCCTTCTCACGCGTCGCCACCGTCTATGCCGGTAGATTTATATTAAAACCTGAGGAACAAAAGTTTAACAACGCTTTTTCCGATGCCGCCTCACTCACACGGCGCGCCTTCGACAGCATGCGCGGGCTCAATGCCATTCACGAGATGAATGATCCAGCGGCGTGGGTGCTGGGACAACCGGCCTTTGGCGGAGTGGCCTCCGCCCGCGGACTGGCTCGATTTTACCATGCGCTGGCCACCGGCGAGAGCGGGACCTTTTCCGAGACCGTCCGTCGCTGGGCCGAGACCACGCTATGCGACGGAAACGACCGTGTCCTGCACCTGCCGACAGCCTTTTCGGCCGGCTTTCAAAAAGACCCAGTGGGAACAGGCCGCGAGCCACGACGCTCCCAGTACGGCCCGCGTCCCCGGGCCTTCGGCCACCCCGGCGCCGGGGGTAGTCTGGCTTGGGCGGATCCAGATCAACGTCTGGGATGCGCTTACGTCATGAATTTGATTGCCCCCGGTGTCATGCCAGGCGAACGCGCCCTCTCGCTCGTCCGGGCCATGGGTTGATACCCCCCGGATCAGGCCCACTCAAAATCGTAAACCCTCACCCGGGCCCACATCGGCTTGTGCGCCTCCACAAATGCCGTGTGCACAGGATGCGCTTGATAAATATCCTGCTCAGCGAGACTGGCAAAATCGAGTTCCAGCGCCCAATCGTAGCTGTCATCAATGACTTCGCGTTTCGGAGTAGCCGCAGGCCGGCCGATGAGCGCCCGAGTCGCGCCCGGAATGTCCAGCAGGGTACGGAGCCCCGTCTCAAAGGCAGCTCGTTCGTCCGCGCTGAGATCAGGGCGAAGCCAGAAAAAGACAGTGTGGGTCATGATGTTGCCGTATTATTGATTGAAGAAATAACGAACAAGAAGCGGAATAGAAACGGGATCGGAGGATCAGAATGCCCCGCGCTTTCAAATCTCCCACCCTTTCCGATCTATTAGATTCTCGAAAAACGACTGACAATGATTATTTTTTCGTCGTTTTTTGTCACCGCAGTCCTTTCCATAGCCCTCATCTCAAACTCTTTCCGCCCCAATAAGGCAAATTGAACACCACATTTCCGAGTCTCTACCCCGAATCGAGGCATCGCGTCTCAACGTGTTGGAGAAGCCCTGTTGGAGCCCATCGAACACCACGTTTCCATTCTTATCCGCGAACCAAGCCCGACTGATTCGTAGGGGTATTTTTGAGAACGGCAAAATCCACTGGATTTTAGGAGCTCTATGTCGAGGATAGAGTGTCTTAAACTTATTGTGCATCCCATGGCTGACTCCACTTCATCCCCGACCACGCCCGCCAACGAGGCGAGCATCCCCGCGCTCAACCTCACCTTCGCCTTCTGGCTGCTCAGACTCTTCATGGGCATGCGCCTCATCATGTCGGCCCTGGAAAAAATGGGGTATTTTGTTGGCAAAGGCACGGCCACCATCAGCGAAGCCCTGAAATTGGAACAGTGGTTTGGCCGCAGCGGCCTGGGCACCAAAGTGGAAGTGGACGGCAAGGAAGCGTTTCTCAACATGGGATTTGGTGATGGCAAGATGTGGCCGATTGCCAAGGCCATGCTGGATTACAGCTTGCTTCCAGCGTGGATGATCAAGCCGTTCATGATCGGTCTGCCATACGCCATGCTGGTTTCTGGTTTGCTGATTCTTTTGGGTCTCTTCAACCGTCTCGGCTGGTTCCTTGCCGGCATGATCTGGTTTAGTCTGGCTTTTGGCCAGATGTTGCTGCCGGACGAAGGCACGGTGCAGCAACTTGGATTGTACGTCTTCGTTTGCGCTCTGGCGCTCACGATGATCAATCATAACCGCATCCGTCTGACCAAATTTTAGCGTTAACTCAGTCACACCCACTACTCTTGCCATGACTGTCGCTGATCCCCACTCCACCTCATCCGCTTCGCCGGACACCTCTGCGATCCCCAGCCTCTCGCGGCGTACATTCCTCCGCTCCGCCAGCGTCGGGGCAGCGGCGGTCACGTTCGGCGCCGGCGGCGCTTTTGCTCAAGCCCCGAGCAAACAGTTGAACATCGCCATCGTCGGCTGCGGCGAACAAGGACTCGCCCAGATCAATGCCATGCGCGAACTCGTGCTCAATGGCTCCGTGCGCGTCCTCGCCATGGCCGATCCATGGCAGTTCAACCTCGACTACCGCGCCAATAGCTTCGAAAAATTAGTCAAAGGCGCCAAGGTCAACCGGTACACCGACCTCAGCGAACTGCTCGCCAAAGAGGAATCTCTCGACGCCGTTTTCATCGCCACCCCTGATTACATACAC
>JALRGB010000250.1 GCA_023253575.1 Verrucomicrobiales bacterium | reverse complement strand
CGTCCAGGAACCTGCCCTCAAAGCCGAAGCCGACTTCACCGACGAACAAACCACCGGCATGCGGCTGGCCAAGGACGAGGATGATGTCGAGCTGGCCGATGACAAAGTGAAGTTCCCGTATGATCTCGAACCCGTGAAACTGGAAAGCTTGCGGATCCTCGCCGATTTGATCAGCCTCTCTCCGGCTCCCCGCACCGCCCAAGCCGCTCCGGGTCGCTGATCCTCGAGGGAGTGATCCGGGACGCTCGTTGGGAGAGGACTCTGGGCGGCAGAGGCCGTTCGTGGTGCCGAGCGCGGTACTTAACGATATGTCATGAACCCAGTCTCATCTCTTTTGCAGCGGCGCTTTGGTGTTTCGTTGCAATCCCTTTTGTTTGGGGTGGTCATTCTGGGTCTCGTTCTTTCCAACATATTGACCCTTCGGCAGCGTGATCAGTTGCAGCGGGAACTGGCGGCCTCTCGGCCGTTGCCCATGGCCGATGTGGCCCTCCAGTTCAAAGAACAAACTACCTTGGGCCCAATGGCAGTCGTCGTCAGGGATGTGCGTTACTCTTCTGCCGCTGACTCGTACAAGGTCGATTATTCATGGACGGATGCGACCACTGGCCAGACTTGGTCGTCCGACGTCGTGCTGAAGTCTGATGGGTATGGGACGTATGTAGGTCAAATACACAATAGTCAATTTGTCCAACCCTTGGGGTATACCGAAGCATTTACTGTCGCCGTCAAAACTCCGACTTGGCCACAGTTTTAATCGTTTGGCTGGGAAAGACCTTCGACTCCCTCTCCTCAATTCTGGGCGCTTTTCCAGCGGTCGACGACATCTCTCATGGCCGCGTCCTGACGCTCCATGGATTCGACCAGGGCCGCTTGGACCCGGAAACGGTCTAGATTGTGACGGGGATGTTTGATCCTGAAATAATGGTCTCCTTCAAGATAATCAGTCAGAAAACGCAGAGCGACTTCCAGTGTGATCAGCCGTCCCGAAAAGGCTAGATGATCGATTTCCGCTTCGGTTAAGAAACTGGCGCCTTCCAAATACCCGCGAACGAGCGCTTCAAACATCGGCAAACGCATTTCCACTCCGCTGGCATCCGGCGCGTCTTCCGCTGTTGAAATAGTTGTCGTACGGACGAGGTCGCCAAAATCATACAAGACCAGTCCGGGCATCACGGTGTCCAAGTCCATGATGCAGATGCCGCGCCCCGTGGCGTCGTCCATCATCACGTTGTTGATCTTGGTGTCGTTATGCGTCACACGCTCCGGAAGTCGGCTTTTGGCCTGAAGATCAAGGAGCACATCGACCATGGATTCGCGGCGGCGGCAGAAATCGATGGCGTCCTGCACGCTGGCGGCGCGTCCGACGCGGTCTTCCGCGACTGCCCGCATCAGCGAATTGTAGCGGCTGCGGGTGTGATGAAAATTGGGTATGGTGTCGGCCAGCCGTCCCCCAGGCAGGTCAGTCAGGTGATTCTGAAATTCACCAAACGCACGCGCCGCTTCGGCAGCCAAATGCGGGTCATCCACATGATTATGCGCCGTGGCGCGTTCGACGTAGATATACCCGCGCCAGTGGTTGCCAATGGCATCCTGATGAGAAATTCCGCCATCCCGGCACGGGATCAGCGTGAGTACCCGGCGGTCCGGTTCCGGAGCGCCCGCAGCGCGCAACTTGTGAGTGATGTGCCCGGTCACTCGAGCAATATTATCCATCACCAAGTCTGGACGCTTGAAAACATGATGGTTGATCCGCTGCAAAATGTAACGCATGGGCACGCCACCCTGCGAAAAATGGACTTCGTAGGTGTCGTTAATGTGTCCCGCCCCGCAGGGAACCGATCTAAGGAATTCCCCGGGCATGGCAAAATTCACCGCCACGGTGCGGATGTCGTTTTCAGTGCGTAAATGACTCATGCAAAGGAGTGAAACTTTTACAGCAATTCTCGTAAAAGCAATGGGCATTACCCGAATACTAAGATGAGTGAATTGTTGGCGGGCGGGCGGTGGCCGTCGGGCGGGCGGGCAGACGGGCAGACGGGCAAGCGCTTGCCTCCGCCCGTGAGGGCTTGGCGCGAGTGCCTCGTTTTTTCCTTTTGAGGTGTGCCGGGCTGGGGAGGGGAGGGCTGCTAGAAGGGCGGTGATCAGCATCCCGCTTCAGATGTGTGGCGCGCCGATACCGCAAAATAGTTCAAATGACCAGCTAATCAACCGGAAAACGGCGCCGCCTTCGGCGCGCTTTTGGGCAAACGGAGTCGATGGCCAATAATATGTTTATCACTCGATTAGATTCACGCCGCCAACACATACAGAAACTTCTGGAACCCGACGAAGACCTCTTGGATCTGCTTGGGTGCACTTTCGCCTGCGCCACGCCTTCCGTGATCGCCTTGTCCCACGCCTTCGCCTCATTCACCGCCAGTTTGATGTTCCGGTAAACCAGCACGTAGTCGGCGATTTCCGGGGTGCCGCGCCTGCCGCGTCCTTCGATGCGGCCCGGTGTGATGTGGTATTCCCGGAGAATGCGGCTACCATCAATGACGCCCCAGTCTGCGGCTTTGAGGGCGGGATCAATGTGTTCGGCGCGGGTTTCTGCTTCGTTCATGTCCGTTCCAGAGCTAGCCGATCAGCGGCTTGAAGTCCGGAGAGGACATGAGAATATGGTTTTTGGGAGCTTTCCCCGAGTATTCTACCAAAACCAATTGGTTCAGAGGGGCGTGCAGATGATTCACCTTCACCACCGTCACCTCAATCTCCGGGGCCTTTGGGATGCAAGTCACGAGATCCTCCACCAAATAACGCGGTGCCCAGCCGACCATGACGTAGTCATCCGCGTGCAATGTAACGGCCAGTCGGGTCGCGGGGTTGTTTACCTCGATCATAACTCGCAGCTTTTCGCCCGGTGTGAGTCGCGACACGCGTTCGCGTGAGGCTTTCGGGAGATGCCGCAGACCATGGGCGAAGAACCGCATCTGGAAACTGCCGTCTGCTGCCGCTTCAATCTTTGGAAAGGTTTGTAGATTGTCCGTGACTCGTGTGCCGCCGGAGACGGAAAGAATTGAGATTGGATCCGCTTCCTCACGCGTCAGCCCGAGCCAGTCGATGTATTCGGGAAAATCCGCCCGTTTAGACGAAAGCACCCGATTATGGAACAGTGGAAAAAGCCTCTCCGAGAGGTAATCCTCCTTGAAATCTAGGAACGAAACCAGCGGCTCGAACCCCACTTCTTCGTGGGCTCTTGTCGCACCGCCTGTGTAACGAAAACGGCAGGATGTCACTTCGGAACCGGACGACTCGGCATCAAGCCTGCCAATCGGAAACCAAGCGCGGCTCCGATTGCTGTCTTTGGGCGCTTGCCATGCAAGGAAGAGACTTTTCATAGGATCGATGTGATGATTTTACGGCTTTCGGAAAGAAATACTAGGACGAACTCCCGGCTCGTCTGCGTCATGCAGGATTCCGGGATTCTCGCAAGGAGAGGCGAAGCGAAATCCTCAGGCAATGCGGCAATCCGGTTTTTCCATGGCCTCACCAACTCAGGATACGCCGCGGCGATCAATTCGACTAGAGCCATCGGTGACAGGCCCTTGCTGGCTTGTGCATTTTCGAAAATCCCACCCGTGGCTTTGCGGATGTAGCGCTGCACCCCTTTCGGGTCCGCGAGAAGCAAACGTGCACGATCATCCAAAAGCTCCCGCCCGAGGGAAGATCCGTGATCAAAGGTCGGAGCGAGAGCCACTCGAAATCTCATTTGCTCTCCCAGCTTTTTGTCGGCATCCGGCACTTTCACAGGCTTCAAAAGCATTCCCCAGTTTTCGTGGTGGCGATCCGTGTTGCCGACCAATGCATCAAAAACGAAATAACCGACAATGTGCAACGACACCGATTTCCGAAATTTGCCAGGAAACCACTTTTCGATGGTGTTGACGATATTGCTGAAATGGTGGTCGGCCTGCCCCCGCTGTTTGTCCTTGTCG
>JALRGB010000229.1 GCA_023253575.1 Verrucomicrobiales bacterium | reverse complement strand
TATTTGCTGATAACATTAAGAAACGCCTATTTTAAAAAATTAATATGAACTCTTTAACCTTAAACCCAATTATTTCTTCCCCTGTTGGGGCAGATTTATCCGAAACTAGTGCCAAATCGGTTCAAGAAACAATCCTGATTGTAGATGATTCTCCTGATAACTTAAGAGTCCTATCGTTGATGCTAAGTACCCAGGGTTATCAAGTCAAAAAAGCCGTGAGTGGTCGTTTTGCTCTGCAATCTTTAGAGGTAATTAAACCCGATTTAATTTTGCTGGATATTAATATGCCAGATATGGATGGTTATGAAGTTTGTCAGGTATTAAAAGATAAATGTCAGGTTCATAATTTTGCTGATATTCCCGTTATTTTTATTAGTGCGTTAGGGGAAACCCTCGATAAGGTCAAAGCCTTTGCTGTCGGTGGAGTAGATTACGTGGCGAAACCGTTTCAGGTGGAAGAAGTGATCGCCAGGGTAGAAAATCATTTAAAGTTACAGGCGGCCAAGCTGGAAATTCAGAAACTGAATGAAGATCTAGAAGAGCGGGTCAAGGAACGCACAAAAGAATCGTTCGGAGAGCCGTTCGGCGCCGCAACCGGGGTCAGCGATCCCATCTCCAGAAAAAATCAACCGTGGCCCTCAGCCCTGCTTCACCTCATCCCCCCTCTCCGCTTGCTTAGAGGCCTCTGTAGGTGGTAACGGTGCCCATGGCCTCATCCTTAAACGAGCGCAGTCCTGTGCCCAAAAACGATCGTCGTATCACCACCGGCTGGGTCCTCTACGACTGGGCTAATTCGGTCTATCCGCTGGTCATTACATCGACAGTCTTCCCCATTTACTTTAATTCTCAGGCGGATGTGGCTGCGGTAGCCCAGGACGCGAGTGGGCGGCCGATTGTCGAGTTTTTCGGATATCCGATTCTTGCTTCTTCGTTGCTGATTTATGCCATCTCGATTGCTTTTCTGATTGTCGCGGCGGTCAGTCCGTTGCTGACCGCGTTGTCGGATTATTCCGGTCAAAAAAAGCGGTTCATGCAGTTTTTTTGTTATCTTGGCGCGTTCTCGTGTGCTGGGCTGTATTTCTTCACTGCCCAGTCGTTGTCGCTGGCTGTCTTGCTGTATATTCTGGCCACCATCGGGTTTGCCGGCAGCATTGTTTTCTACAATTCATATCTCCCTGATATTGCCAGCGAGGATCAAGTTGATGCGCTCTCTGCCAAGGGGTTCTCATTCGGGTACGTCGGCAGCGCCTTACTCCTTGTGGCCTGTCTCGGTCTGGTATTTTTGATCGACCCCGATCTGGCTTCCCGGCTGTCGTTTTTGATGACTGGATTGTGGTGGGGGGGATTCGCGTTGATCCCGTTCAGTCGGCTCCCTGCGGATGTTGGCCGCACGGGTCCGGACCGGCCGGCGGCGACCGGAGGGTATTTACTCAATGGCTACCGCCAGCTAGGTTTGATCGCCACCCAACTGAAGGACCATCCCGTGCTGCAACAGTTTCTGGTCTCGTATTTCTTCACCTGCATGGGGGTCCAGACGGTGATGTACGTCGCTACTCCGTTCGCCGAGGAAACTCTGGGCATGGGCCAAGAAGCCTTGATTACGACCATCCTCATCCTGCAAATCCTCGGGGTCGTGGGAGCCCAGATGTTTTCGAAATTATCCCGCGCGACGGGCAATATTCGCGCGTTGTCGGCCGCCGTTGTCGTGTGGACCGGCGTCTGCGCCGGCGGCTACTTCGTGCAGGCCGGTCTCAGCTTTTACCTTCTCGCTTGCTGCATCGGATTCGCCATGGGCGGAGTCCAGTCACTCTCGCGGTCGACGTATGCCAAGTTGATTCCGGAAAACACCTCGAATTCCGCCTCCTGGTTTTCGTTCTTCGACGTCACCGAGAAAGTCGGCATCGTCGTCGGAACCGCCTCGTTCAGCGTCATTTCCCAGCTCACCGGCTCGATGCGCAATTCCCTGCTGGCCCTCATGGTCTTTTTCATTGTCGGCCTAGCGTTTTTAATCACCCTGCGCGGCAAAGCCCTGCGCATGCGCGCCGCCACTCCCCCCCTACCGCCCATCCTCAGCGGGGAGCGATAATCCGCCGCCGAAAAAACCCGACGATCCAAGAGCCTTCGCACTGGCCATCATTTGAAAATTCAGACACGCTGACACCTTCTAGTCATCACGCCCATGCCCGCCATGCCCCCGTATCTCGCACATCTTCTTCCTCTGGCGGCCGCCATGGCCAGCACGGCCGTTCTGACCGCCTCGCCCAGCGAGTCACCCCCGCCTGACGGCCGGCCTATAACCCCACAGGATCGCCGCTGGTGGGCCTTTCAACCACTGCAACAATCTACACCGCCCGCCAACACCTCCGCTGACCCGGCCCACGCCCACCCGATCGACCAATTCATCAACGCCCGCGCCGCAGAAAAAAACCTTCAACTCAATCCCCCAGCCGCCCGCCGCACCCTGATTCGACGCGCCAGCTTCGACCTGACCGGCTTGCCTCCTACGCCGGAAGAAGTCGCGGCCTTCATCGACGACGACTCCCCTGCCGCTTGGTCCACGGTCGTCCAACGACTACTCGACAGCCCACGCCACGGCGAGCGCTGGGCGCGTCACTGGCTGGATGTCGCCCGCTTTGCTGAGAGCTCGGGGTTCGAGCATGATTACGACCGTCCGCATGCGTATCATTATCGGGATTTTGTCATCAAAGCATTGAATGCGGACATGCCGTACGACCAATTTGTCCGCTGGCAGCTGGCGGGCGACGAACTGGAGCCAGACAATCCGCTTGCCTTGACGGCCACCGGATTTCTAGGAGCTGGGGTATTTCCGACCCAGATCACGGCCAGCGAGGTTGAGCGGACGCGGTACGATGCGATGGACGACATGCTTGCGACGACGGGTACGGCCATGCTTGGCTTGACCATCGGCTGTGCGCGCTGTCACGACCACAAATTCGACCCAATTCCGGCCAGCGATTATTACCGGATGTTGTCGACATTTACGACGACTGTTCGCAGTGAGATCGAGGTGGATCTTGATCCGGACGGCACACGGAGGGCACGCGAAGCCTTTGCGCGCGATCATGCGCCGATGGTGGAAGCATTGGCGACGTGGGAGCGACAGGAATTGGTTCCGAAGTTTGACGCTTGGCTAGCCGCGGGCGCGACGGCGCCGGCCGCCGCTGTCTGGGAGCAGCTGGAAATCCGCGATGCCCGTTCGCAGGCCGGAGCGACTTTCAAAAAAATGGAGGACGGATCATTGCTGGTGGAAGGAGCTAACGAAGCGACTGACGTCCACACATTGACTATTGCCACCAGCGCCCGCGGCCTGCGCGCCTTGCGCCTTGAAGCCATGGCCGATCCCAGCCTGCCCCATGGTGGACCCGGACGCGCCGACAATGGCAACATCGGCTTGAGCCGGATTCAAATCATGGCCTCGCCACAACAGGGCGGTCCGACTGTCCCAGTGGCCATCCGCCAAGCCCGGGCCACCTTCGAGCAAAATGCCACCACTCTCTCGGTCGCCTCCGCTCTGGATGACAACCCGCAAACAGGATGGGCCGTCGATCCCCGCCTCGGCGCTAGTCACGCCGCCGTATTTGAATTCGCAGAACCCATTGATTCTGATGGCGGAATCACGCTAGAAGTGCAACTCGAGTATGCACTAAATACCCGGCATGTCATTGGTCGTCCGCGGCTGGCTGTTACCCAAGCCGTCAATGCGGCCTGGGACGCAGATTCCCTACCGTCCGAAGTCGCCGCCCTCCTCCAACGCCAGACGCCGTCACATCAAGCCGCCACTCCGCTCACCAACGAAGAACGGGCCACCCTCTTCAACTGGTGGAAACAATCAGATCCTGATTGGCGACACCGGCAGCAACAAGTGACCGCCCATGCCCAATCCGCCCCCCAGCCCCCCATGACCAAAATCATGGTCTGCGCCGAAGGATATCCGCCGGTGCGCATGCACAGTCAGGGAGCTGACTTCTTCGCCGAAACCCACTTTCTCTCGCGAGGCAGTACCGACCTCAAAAAAGGCGTGGCCACTCAAGGATTTCTCCAAGTCCTGATGCCAGAATCAAGTACCGCGTCACGCTGGCACTCACCTCCGCCCGCAGGTGCCCGCTACTCCGGACGACGCCGCGCCTTGGCCCAATGGATCACCGACCCACAAGACGGTGCCGGCGCACTGCTGGCCCGCGTCATCGTGAACCGACTGTGGCAGCACCACTTTGGACAAGGATTGGTCACCACCCCGAATGACTTCGGCACTCAAGGCGCCCGGCCCTCACACCCCGAGCTACTCGACTGGCTCGCTTCCGAACTCATTCGCGGCGGCTGGCGGCTGAAACCGATCCACCACCTCATCATGTCGAGTAGCACCTACCAACAGGACACCCGTCTGCAAGCCGGCGCCCTGCATGCCGACCCGGCCAACACCTTGTTCGCCCGGCGTACCATGCGCCGCCTCGAGGCCGAAGCCGTGGTTGACTCGCTACTTTTTGTCTCCGGGCGTCTTGATCCAATCATGTTTGGGCCCGGCACGCTCGACAACGGCAGCCGCCGGCGCAGCATTTATTTCACGATCAAGCGAAGCCAGATGATTCCCTCCATGCAGGCGTTTGACGCACCCGAACCGCTGGTCAGTCAGGGACAACGCCAGACCACCACCGTCGCCCCCCAAGCGTTGATGTTGATGAACAGCGCCCAAGCACGCTCGTGGGCCGAAGGTTTCGCCGCCCGCTTCGCCCCAGAGCCCGACCTGCCGCTCGCCACCGCCGTAACCGCCGCCTACACCTTGGCCCTCAACCGCGCACCCGATGACCGCGAACGGGCCGACGCCATCGGTTTCATCGAATCCCAGACAACACGCCATCAGTCCAGCGGCGCCGCGAACGCCCGTACTCTCGCCCTCATCGACTTCGCCCAAGTCGTCCTCAGCCTGAACGAATTTATTTATGTCGATTAATGCCTCATTGCTCCCACGTCGCGAATTGCTTCGACGCGCCGGCGGCGGCGCCGGAATGCTCGCCCTCGCCAGCCTGCTGCAGGACACCGGCCTGCTCCTGCCGTCCGCCCGGGCCGCCAGCCTGAACCCGCTGGCCCCGCGGCCAGCCCA
>JALRGB010000218.1 GCA_023253575.1 Verrucomicrobiales bacterium | reverse complement strand
CACGCCTTCCTCTGCCGTACCGCCGCCCGCGACGGCGAAGATCCTTCCTGCACCTCCGCCAGCCCCGGATTTCGAGTGGCCCGCAGCACCATCTCGTAATCCATTGATTTCCCGCAATGAAAGCTGGAGCCGATGGCCAGATTCGAACTGGCGACCCGCTCATTACGAATGAGCTGCTCTACCCCTGAGCTACATCGGCGTTGGAGACGGAGTTTGCTCTAGTGCGGCGTATTTGCAAATGGAAAGCGGGGGCAGGGTCGAGATCGGGGTCGGTTGCGGGCTGGGAGCTGGGCGGAGGGGGGCTCTGACAGTCTGGGGGGCGGCAGCGACAGTGCGACCGCTGCACCCAGTGATTGCATCGAGCGTCAGTCGCGGCGATGGAAAGGAGTTTCCGATGTCTGACCCTGATTTTGCCCCATCCATTGACGAGCCCTGCGCTTTGTCCACCCCCACTCACACCAGTGCTGATGCGGCCCGGGCCGCGCGGGAGGTGGGGCGGCGGCGGACATTTGCGATCATTTCCCACCCGGATGCGGGCAAGACGACATTGACCGAGAAATTTCTTTTGTATGGCGGCGCGGTGCAACTGGCGGGCAGTGTCACTTCCCGCAAAGACCAGCGGTCGACAACGAGCGACTGGATGGAGTTGGAGCGCCAGCGCGGCATTTCCGTTTCCTCAACGGTGCTGCAATTTGAGTATGGTGGGTGCTGTGTGAATTTGCTGGACACGCCTGGGCACAAAGATTTTTCTGAGGACACGTACCGGGTGCTGACGGCGGTTGATGCGGCGGTCATGGTCATTGATGCGAGCAAGGGGATTGAAGCGCAGACGTTGAAGCTCTTTGAGGTATGCCGACGCCGGGGGGTACCGATTTTCACATTTATGAACAAGCTGGACCGTCCATCGCGTCCGCCACTGGATCTTTTGGATGAACTGGAGCGAGTTCTGGGATTGGGCGCGCTGCCGGTCAACTGGCCGCTCGGGAGCGGGCAGGATTTTCGCGGAGTCTATGACCGGCAGACGAAGCAAGTGCATTTGTTTGAGCGGGTGACGGGCGGGGCGTATCGGGCACCGGTCGATGTGCGGGACATCCATGATCCGGCGGTGCGCGACCGTCTCCCGGACCACGTGTATGCGCAGGTCACGGAGGAGCTTGAATTACTGGAGGGGGCAGGCGAGACATTTGCTTTGAGCGACGTCCGGGCGGGCCGACTGACGCCCGTCTTTTTTGGCAGTGCGGCCAACAATTTCGGGGTGCAATTATTGCTCGACCGGTTTCTGGCGCTGGCGCCGCCGCCAGCGCCACGGCTGTCGGGTGAGCGGGTGATTGAGCCGGCGGCCCCGGATTTTTCTGGATTTATTTTCAAAATCCAAGCGAACATGAACCCGAAACATCGGGATTACGTGTCGTACCTGCGGATTGTCTCGGGCGAATTTGCCCGCGACATGGCGGTGACCAACACGCGCACCGGCAAGAAATTGCGACTGGGAAATTCCCAACGGTTGTTTGCCCGGGAACGGGAGACGGTCGACGAGGCGTGGGCCGGAGACGTGGTCGGCCTGGTGGGCAACTACGATTTCCTGATCGGCGATACGCTGGCGGAAGACCCGACCATCACGTTCGACGAAATGCCGCGATTTGCGCCGGAATGCTTCGCTTTCCTGCACAATAGCAGTACCGCCAAATTTAAACGCTTTCGCGATGGACTGGACCAGCTGCTCAAGGAAGGAGTGGCGCAAAACTACGAGCTGACCGACACCGGAGTCCGGATCCCGCTGCTGGGAGCGGTCGGGCCGCTACAGTTCGATGTACTGAAATATCGTATTGAAAATGAATATGGAGCGGATTGCCGACTGGAAAGCGCGCCCTGGAATCTCGTCCGCTGGATCCGCGAAAAAGAACCAGCCCCGGAAGCCGGGGGCTCGACCGCCAAGACCACCGGAGCGCGCCGCTCCCACCCAGAGCGCCCAACCATTGTTTTACCGAGCGGCTGCGCCCTCGCTCAGGACAGCCGGTCCGCTTGGGTCGTGCTGTGCCCCAGCGAATGGACATCGAGGTATCTCGCCGACAACAATCCCAAATGGGAAGTCAGCACCACCCCGCTTTAAAGCGCCCCAGACTTATCCGAGCACGGACGCGACGGCCATGACCAGCATTACGGAATTTTCGATGATGGTCACGGTGGACATGGGCAGGTTAAAGCCGGTGCCGAGGCAAGCGCAGCGGATCGATTGTTTAGAAACCACGGCGCGGATGACGCCGGCTAGGCCGACAGCCATGATGATGGCGGTCGCGATATTGGTGGCCGCCGGAGCGGCATTTGTCAGGTAGGCGAAGCCGAGGACGAGTTCGATGAAAGGATAAGCTCGTCCGTATCCCGGCAGGACGCGGGCGACGAGGTCGTACCCGCGGAAGGCCGAGGCAAAACCGGCCACATCGAGGAATTTAAAGAAAGAAAAAACGAGAAAGAAACCTGCCATGAACAACCGCATGGCTAAGGCTCCATCCCACGATCCGGTGGCCGCTAAAAACCCGATGACGGTGAGAAGGATGTATCCGACGACCAGTAGGAGCGGCTTGTAAGTGACCAGCCACGCTCCCGTCCTGGATGGCCGCGAGCGGCCCGCCCCCGCAGGGTCCACGCGCCGATTGCCCACCCCCGTGGGACGGGCGGCGGCGACACCAGCCGCCACCACCGACGGGCCCGAGCCCGAACCCACGGGCGCCGCGGCGGGCAGACTGCTGGATGGTTTGAACCGGCTGGAAACAGCGACCGGCGCCGGCTGCGGAGGTTTGACGACGACGGGGACAGGTTCTCCGACCACCGAAAGCTGGTACTCGCCAATCGTCACCAGCCAAGCATTGAGCACCTGCAGGCCAGTTCCATCCATGGCCGCCACGCGCGCCTGGTCCGGATCACGGGTCACCTCGACCCGCGCGACCTTCGGGTGCGAGCGCAGGCGCCGGTGGACTTTTTCAACGCAACTTTCACAATGCAGACCGCTGAGGGTATAGATTTGCTCATCCATGAAGCCGTCACCATGGCACCCAGTGAGAATCGAGCAACCCCGGGCCCTAAAAAGTGCCGGACGCGACCGCCGCTATCGTTATCACAGACGCGGCCACCGCACGGGCCGACCTCACATCGCCAGCAGCTTCTCATGAATGCAGCCGAATCCACCATTGCTGAAAACCACCACCACATCGTCCGGGCGGACTAGCGGCGCCAGCCGGGCGACAATGGCATCGGCATCTGGCTCGACAAAACACGTCCGTCCATGAGTCGTGCGGATCGTCTCGACCAGCCGGGCCACATCAAGCCGGTCGTCGGCCGGCACCTTGTGGGCCTCGAAGATTTCCGATAAAAGCACGCCGTCCGCAGTGGCTAGGGCGGTGGCCAGCTCCTCCTGAAACACTTTTCGTTTGGTGGTATTTGAGCGCGGCTCAAACAAGGCCCAGAGCCGGGCCCCGGGCTGGACAAACCGGTCACGCAGCGCCTGCGCCGTTTCCCGGATGGCCGTTGGATGATGGCCAAAGTCATCGATGATCATCACTCCTCCAGCGGTCAGGCCCCGTACGGTTTGGCGTCGGGAGACCCCGAGAAAGGTGGCCAGACCGGTGCTAATCTGGTCGTCGGACACGCCGGCAAACCGCGCCGCGCACACCGCCATCGCGGCATTGCGCACGTTGATGGCCCCGTCCATTGGCACCATGAATGGTTCCCCATTCAGGCAGAAAGTCATTCCTTGACGGGCGTATTCGACAGCGGTGAGACGGTAGTCGCATGATTCGTTCATTCCGACGGTGGCCATCGGGGCCGGACAGGCCGTCATCATGGCTGCCTTGTTTTCCCGAGTGGCCGCCAGCGCCTGGGCGTCGTCACCATTGACCAAGACCAGTCCATTTTGCGGCACCAGTCGAAGCATGCGATTGAAGGACAACTGGATGCTTTGGAGGTCGGGAAAAATGTCCGCGTGATCGTATTCGAGGTTGTTCACGATGACAAGTTCAGGAAGATAGTGGACAAATTTCGACCTTTTGTCAAAAAATGCGGTATCGTATTCGTCTCCTTCGAGCACGGTGAATTCGCTTTGGGTGAAGCGACCGCCTTGTCCAAAATTCCCGGTTAGGCCGCCGATCATAAAGGACGGATTGACGCCGGCACTTTCCAAAATCCACGTCAGCAGGCTGGTCGTCGTCGTTTTGCCATGGGTGCCAGTGACCACGAAATTACGCCGACCACGCAAAAACTGGTGTTTAAGCAGCTCCGGTAGCGAGGTGTAAAGCAGGCGACGATTCAACACTTCTTCGCACTCAGGATTTCCGCGGCTAATGGCATTGCCAATCACAATGACGTCGGCTTCCGCTGGAATGTGGGACGCACTAAAACCCTCCTGAACCGTGACCCCCTTCCCCTGCAGGAATGACGCCATTGGTTCATAAATCCCTGAATCAGAACCAGTAATAGTAAATCCACGGTCCTTCATGGCCGCCGCGACAGCCCCCATGGCGGTGCCACAGATGCCAATAAAGTGATAATGCTGACCAGAGGCGGACATGATGCGGGATGGGGAAAAACGAACATGAAGCCTAGAAGAAATATCCCCCGGGCCAAGAGGAAATTTTTCACGCGCGGTCGCTGCCAATTCCGGCTTGAACCCGCCCGCCACGGCGAGTACACACTGGAACGCGCTCGTCGCCTGAAAACCCGTTCAGGCCGGGCGCGTCTTCATTTCCGCACCCATGAGCATCCAACGCGCCCTGCTGTCCGTGTCTGACAAGACCGGCATCGTCGAATTTGCCCGCCAGCTCCATGAGAAAAACGTCGAGCTGCTCTCGACGGGGGGGACGGCCCGCGCCCTGCGCGACGCCGGTCTCCCGGTCATCGAAGTCAGCGACTACACTGGATTTCCCGAATGCCTAGACGGGCGGGTCAAATCATTGCATCCGAAAGTCCATGGTGGATTTCTTTACATTCGAGGGAACCCGGATCATGAAGAAGCCGCTGCCCGGCTCGGCATTCCGCCCATCGATCTGGTCGTCGTCAATCTCTACCCATTTGAACAGACCGTCGCCCAACCCGGCGTCAGTCTGGATCATGCCATCGAAAACATTGACATCGGAGGCCCTGCGATGCTGCGGGCGGCGGCCAAGAATCATGCGGCCGTGACCGTCGTCACGGATCCGGCTGATTACGACGAAATCATCGAGCAGATGGGCGATCATGAGGGCGACACCACGCCCGGACTTCGCCGGAAACTGGCGGTCAAAGTCTACCAGCGGACGGCCGCGTATGACGCCGCCATCGCGACCTATCTCGGCAGCCAGTACCAGCAAAAAAACGGCTTTGTGGCCAGCCTACCGTTGCACAGTGTGCTGCGTTATGGCGACAACCCGCACCAAGAAGCCGCCCTCTATGGAAGCTTTAGCGACTTTTTCGAGCAGCTGCATGGCAAAGACCTAAGTTATACGAATGTCCTTGATATTGAAGCGGCGGCTGAACTCATTCTCGAGTTCGATCTGCCCACAGTCGGGATTTTGAAACACACCAACCCTTGCGGCGTCGGCTCCGATGCGCAGGATCTGCGGGCCGCCTGGGACAAGGCGTACGAGACCGACAAGCAGGCGCCCTTTGGCGGCGTGATCGTCTGCAACCGCCCGGTGACCGAAGCACTGGCCCGCGTCATTTCTGAAATTTTCACCGATCTTGTGATCGCGCCCGGCTTTGAGGCGGCGGCCCGTGCCATTTTCCAGAAGAAAAAAGCGTTGCGACTGATCCAGTATACGGAGGCATTTGCCCGGCAGCTGCAAGTGGCGCCACCCCCTGTGATTCGCA
>JALRGB010000114.1 GCA_023253575.1 Verrucomicrobiales bacterium | reverse complement strand
GGGTGGGCGGGGCCAGTCCGCTGGCCCGGCGCGGGGATGCGGCGGACATGGTGCGACGGTTGCAGGGGGCCTTGGTGGTGGCTGATTTTGAAGGACTGGGGCCAAGATTGGGGGAGGCTGGGGGGCGTGCGCTGGTGACTGGGGTGGCGGAATTATTGCGGCGTGGGCGAGTGGATTTAGCGGCGGGTTCAGGGGAGGCCGGAACCGGGGTGGGGGCTGGGGCGATGAAGGACTCGGCGGGTCAGGAGCCAGCGGCGGAGTTGGGGCAGGAAAAAATGGAGGAGGACGAGGCTGAGCCGGTGTTGGCGGCGGGGCCTGCGATTTTGTTGATGGGGCGAGGGGAGGCGGCTGCGGCGGTGTGGGATGTTGTGTGTTCGGGGGTGGGAGACATTTTGGCGGCGGTCACGCTCGATGGGAATCATCGGACGGCGGCGACCCCTAGGGCTTTTGTCACGCCTTGTCTTTTTATTGAAACGCCGACGGGAGGTTCGGGTGTGACGCCGATGGATGGCGTTGATAAGACGTCGATATCTGGTTCGGGGGGGGCGGAAGATGTGACGCGACCGCGCGATTTATGGCGTCATTTTTCCACGGACGGGTGTCGGTGGTGTTATGCTGAGCCTGCGGGCGACCCATTGACTTTGGCGGTATCTTTTGTTCGGGAAGTGGCTGCGGCTTCGCCCTATGTGGAGGTGTTGGAGTTGCTGGAAGCGTGGCAGGGTGATCGATTGCGGCACCGCATTCCGATGCCGGTGCGGAGGCCTGGGGATTTCCGTGAGGAAGGATTTCGTTTGGCGAGTCCGGATGGGATGTCCGTTTTCCCGGTGGCTTCGAGGAGTGGGGCGGCCCGCAATGATTTGGTGTGGGTTCCGAGCGAGGCTTTTGCGGCCCGGCTGGCTGGAAAGTAAGGGGTGAATATGCCTGTTATTTTGTCTCATTATGTGGCTCCGGTGTGGTTGAGGGGGGGGCACGGGCAGACGGTATTGCCGGTTTTCTTGCGTCGGACTTTTTCGGGGTGGCAGGCGCGGGAGCGGCTGGAATTAGAGGACGGTGATTTTGTTGATTTGAGTTGGATGAGGGGTGTGGGTTCGGCGCGGCTAGCCATTCTTTCCCATGGACTCGAGGGGTCGGTGGAGGCGGTGTACATGCGCGGGTTGGCGGGCACTTTAGTGCGGGCGGGATGGGATGTGGTCGGCTGGAACTACCGCGGGTGTGGCGGGGTGGAGAACCGACTCATGCGATCGTATCACAGTGGGGAGGCGGGCGATTTGAGGGCGGTGGCGGCCCATGTGGCGCCTCGTTATGATTGGGTGAGTTTGGTGGGTTTCAGTTTGGGCGGGAACATCAGTTTAAAGTGTGCGGCTGAAGGGGGGCTGCCGCCGGCGGTGCAGGCGGTGGTGGCGGTATCGGCGCCTGTTGATCTGGCTTCTAGCGCCCGGCAGTTGGATGAGCAGCCGTCCAACCGGGTGTATAAACGTCGATTTCTTAAAACGTTGATCAAAAAGACCTTAAGTAAGGCTGAGCGGTTTCCTGAGCTGGGCCACAGACTGGCGGGGGCTGACGGAGGGGCGGGGGTAGTGACTATTCGTGAATTTGACGAGCGGATCACGGCTCCGGTGCATGGATTTGCGGATGCGGCCGACTATTGGGCGCGAGCGAGTGCGCGGCCGTTGTTGAGTCGGCTCACGATGCCCTCGTTGTTGCTCAGTGCGCGCAACGATCCATTACTTGATGAGGCGTCGTTTCCTGAAGAGGAAGCGCGAGTCAGCCGTTTTTTTTATTTAGAAGCGCCGCGGCACGGCGGGCATGTGGGGTTTCTTGATTTTCGACGGGGTTTGCAGCCATGGCATGAGCGCCGGGTGCTGGAATTCCTTGAGTCCATGAGCTGGTCGAAACCGGGGAACGCCTGATATTTCTTTCTTTGCGTGGCGGTCTGGGGTGGAGAGGTTGTCATATGAGATCGTCTTTGATTGTTTGCTGTCTGGTGACTGCGGTGGGAGTCAGGGTTGTGCGGGCGGACCATCCGCTGGAGGCGGAGAAGGCTGGGCATTCGGTGGCGGGTCAAGCCTTTGATGAAGGTCCGCGTCAGGCGGCGGCCTTGATTGACGGTGTGGCTGGTATCTGTCATTTTCCGGTGACGACGTCGAAGCCAGAAGCGCAGCAATTTTTTGATCAGGGAGTGGCGCAGCTCCATGGATTTTGGTTTTTGGAGGCGGAGCGGACGTTTCGGCAGGTGTTGCGGCTTGATGCTGACTGTACGATGGCGTGGTGGGGGCTGGCGATGGCGAATGTGGAAAACCCTGAACGGGCGAAAATGTTGATGGCTGACGGCATGGGTAAAAAGCGCGATCATTTGACGGCGAAGGAAAACGCTTGGTTGCAGTCGTTGTCGGATTATTATGAAAAACGAAAAGGCGGAGATGATGAAAAGGCGCGTCTGCGGAATTTGGTAAGGGATTGGGAGCAGATAGTGGTGGATCATCCGGATGATGTGGAGGCCAAGGCCTTTCTGGTGGGTCGGATTTGGCGCAATGACGCGTATGCGGGCGTGAAGATTTCTAGTCATCTGAGTTTAGATGCGATGGCGCGGGAAGTTTTGGCGGTGGCGCCCCGGCACCCTGGGATTCATCATTATCGCATTCATTTTTGGAATCATGAAAAGGACGAGCGGGCGCTTGATTCAGCGGCGCTTTTAGGGGTGTCGGCGCCGGCGATTGCGCACAACTGGCACATGCCGGGCCACACATTTTCGGCGATGCGGCGGTATGCGGATGCGGTGTGGCAGCAGGAGGCGAGCGCGCGGGTTGATCATGCGCACATGGCGCGGTTTCGGGTGCTTCCGGACGAGATTCACAATTATGCGCACAACAACGGCTGGCTGGTTGAAGATTATGTATATGTGGGGCGGGCGGCGGAGGCGGTGGCGCTGGCGAAGAATTTGATTGAGCTGCCGCGGATTCCCCGGGGCAAAGCGGGCGGCAATGTGGCTACGCAGGACTGGGCGCGGGACGGGTCTTCTTTTGCGGAGGGGCGTCGGCGATTGATTTGGGCCTTATTTGCGATGGAGCTCTGGCCGGAGGTCCGGGATTTGGCGGGGACGCCGTATCTAGCTTCGGTGGGAGACGAGCGAGAGGACACGGAGATTGCGCGGCTGCTTGGGCTGGCGGCTTTCGGCACGGGTGATGTGTTGGGCGGTCTGCGTCAAACGGTTGGGTTATACGAGAAGGAGAACGGATTGCAGAAGCAGCGTGATGCGGCGGTGGCGGATGCAGAAGCCAAGAATCGGGAAGCAAAAAAGAGCGAGGACGAAGTGGTCAAGGCCCGCGAAAATGCGGCCAACGCATTTGCTGGACGGTTGTCTTTTGTGCGGGAGTCATTGGCTGAGTTGGCGGTGGCGGAGAAGTTGGCGGCTGGGGATCTGAGCGGGGCCAAAGCCCGGTTGCAGGGGCTTGGCGGGGTGCCGGAGACGCGACTAGCTCTTTATCATGCCCGGGTGGGCGAGTATGCGCGGGCGTTGGAACTTGCTAAAGCGGCGGTGGAGTCGGCTCCCGGTCAGTGGATGCCGGCCCTGCGCCATGCCACTCTTCTTGGGGAAGTGTTGCAAAAGGCTCGGGACGAGCGATGGGACGTGTGGGATGGCTGGGATGGGCCGCGTTTTGAGGCTGATCTTGTCGCTGCCAACGACAAGGTGGCGGCTTCCCAAAAACCGGCGGATCTGGCTGGGCGTCCTTCGCTGGACACGCTGGGGCCTGCTCATTGGTCGCCCTTTGCGGCTCCGGAATGGACGTTGACCGGTCTGGAAGGGGCGGTGCGCACCTCAGCGGATCTGGCCGGGAAGCCGTATATTCTGGTCTTTTTTCTAGGCAAAGAGTGCACCCATTGCATGGATCAGTTGAACGGCTTGGTTCCTCATGCCCAAGCTTTTATCGAGGCTGGATTACCGGTTCACGGGGTGAGTCTCGATTCAGTAGACGGACTCAAGGCTACTTTGGCGAAAGACGGAAAGTCGTTCCCTTTTCCGCTTTATGCCGACGAAAAGCATGAAGTCTTTCGCGCTTTCAGGGCGTACGATGACTTCGAAGAACAGCCACTGCACGGAGTATATGTGGTTGATGGAAACGGGTTAATTCGCTGGCAACATATTAGTTTTGAGCCATTTATGAAGCCATTATTTCTGTTGGAGGAGGCGAAGCGGCTGTTAGCTTTACCGGCGGCTCCCACGGCAGTGGCCGGGCGCTGATTTTGGTTTGGCCTTGGCTATTGGGGCAGCGTGGATCCGCTGTCGGCGATGCGAAGCTGGGTGCTGAGCCACTGCGGAATATCTTCGATTTGATATCCGAGGTCGGCGAAGAAGGCGGTGTGCCCTGAGTTGGGGCGGGGTAGGGTGACGACCAGTGGTCCCTCGGCTGGAACTTCCAGCGGGCGAGCCTCCCAGCGGGCCTCGCGGAGGTCGCGGGTCGGGCCGGTGGCCACCCAAAACTGGGCTTGTTGAGGTTTGGGATGGGCGGTTACGGTTAAGCGGAGCTGTCCGTCCGGGGCGTCGTCATGTTTCCATGACAATTTGGGCATAGGGGTCTCTGTCAGCAGGTGGCGCACGAACGCTCCGACATTGTTGAGCGCGCGCATGGGTGACAATTTTT
>JALRGB010000051.1 GCA_023253575.1 Verrucomicrobiales bacterium | reverse complement strand
TGCGGATTCTTTGGGTTGGCGACCGATCGGGTCAGCGTGGTCCTGGCCACCGCTCATCCGGCCAAATTTCCCGAAGTCGTGCAAGAGGCTTCGGGCGTTGAGCCGGTGCACCCGAGTCTGGAGGCATTGAAGTCGAAGCCGCTCGTGCGGCGGCGGCTCGCGGCGGATTTGGGAGCGGTGGAAGAATATATGCGACGTGCGCTGGCAGTCCCACCGTCGATTGCGGTCGTCCCTCAGTCATAAAATTTGCCAAATCTGGAAGTGACAAATCCACGCTGACCGGTCAGCCTTCGGCCGCACTCGTTGCATTCATTATCTCTTAAACCACGTCACCTCCGCACTCCTCATGTCTTACGAATTGGAAGGAACGCTGAAAGAAGTCTTTGAAACAAAGACGTTCGGCAAAGGCTTCACCAAGCGCGAATTTGTCATCACCTCGTCCAAGGGGCCCGATGACCGCTACCCCCAGCACATCAAGCTCACTCTCATCAAAGAAAAAGTCTCGCTCGTTGATCGGTTCAAGGCGGGACAACGACTGAAGATCACCTTCGACGTGCGCGGGAACGAGAGTAACGGCCGGTATTATGTCGATCTGCAGGCATGGAAAATTGAAGCGGGCGACGGGAGCGGTGGATCGGCGGCCATGGCCGGCGGCGGGGGTGAGTCGTACGACGACGACGGTCCGAGCGGCGGTCGCGGTGGATCCAAGCGGCCGCCCCGTCGCGAATATGACGATGATGATGACACGCGCGACTTCGGCGGGGGACGGCAGGACGGCATGCCGTTCTAAGTCTGGAATTCTCATCAGCCTGTCTCTGGATATGCGCTTCCGCCTTGCCTCCTTTTTGGGTCTGGTCGCGCCGCTGCTCGCGGTGCCGCTTCAGGCTCAAATATTTGCTGATTTCCAGACCAGTCTCGGAGGGTTCACGGTCGAGCTTTTTCATCAGGACGTGCCCCGCACAGTGGCCAATTTTGTGGGGCTGGTCGATGGCACGCGACCTTGGGTCGATCCGCGGACGACCAAAGTTCAGGTCGGGGTGCCGTTTTATGACGGCATCATCTTCCACCGGGTGATTCCGGATTTTATGATTCAGGGAGGCTCGCCTGCGGGCACGGGTACCGACGGGCCCGGATATAAATTTCCTGACGAGCTCACCAAAGGACCGAATGGCCAATTACTGCACTCACACAATGCGGCTGGCATGGTGTCGATGGCGAATTCCGGCATTCATACCAACGGTAGCCAGTTTTTTATTACGACTTCGGTGACGCCGCCGCTCTCGTTTCCGACCCATCTGGATGACAAACACACGGTTTTTGGCCGGCTGGCGGACGGTCCGGCGGGTGCGGTGGGGCAGGGGCAGGCGGTGGTCGACGCCATTGCCGTCACTCCGGCCAATGCCAGTGACAAGCCGCTGACGCCGGTGGTTATGCAGTCGGTGCGCATCCGCCGGGTGGGGGCTGCCGCGGAAGCATTCAATGCCGCGGCCTGGTCGTTGCCGGACGTGACCGGGGCCACGACTATTAACTCCACCCGCTATGCGCCCGGCAATGCCCCTCCCAATACCACCCGCTTTGAGATCACATATACGCGGTCCCGCCACGCCGCTGCCAGTTTCAGCTATTCCCTCGAGGGCGAGGATTGGGTGCCTCTGACCGTGGGCGGGGCGTCGTCCACCTCCATTGCCACGGCTACGGCCACCGACCCGCTCAATATCACCGGCGTCGGCGGGCTGCCCCAGCTGCTCCTGCGCGGACGCAGCATCGATTATGCCGCGTTGATCGAACACACGCTGCCAACGCTGACCGACGCCGCCGTCGTCCGCCTGAAGTTTTCCAACCCCGCCGGAATCGAGGTTCTGGTTCGTCGCGGTGGGCCGTCCGTCGGCACATGGTCGCGATCCGGTTCCCCGGAAATCACGGGAGCCGCCACCCCGCTTTCGTACGGGGCCGGGACGGGTGATGTTGGCCTGTTCAGCCCAGTTCTGACCATGGGGTTTCCGCTCGATCGCTTGCCCTGGACCGCCGCAGCTTCGCTGTCTTCGCTGAATGTGACCCTCACGTTCGATGCGGATTCCATGACCACCGGGTATTTTCGGTCGACGGGTCTGACGGTCCCTGTTCCGCCTTCTCTCACTGGCGCCACGGTCTCTGGATCGGGCGTTTTTACGGTCGAGGCCCCCTGATCGACGGTTCGGAAATGTCGTGTCGGTGGACAGATCTGGGTGGTCTGGCGTGAGGGGTAAGGCGGGCGCCTAAGAAATGTCAGACAAGTGACCAACGCGCTTGCCCCCGGCCCGGGTCACCGCCAGACTGACGCCTGATGTTTGTTGATCACCTGAAGGTTTACGCGAAGGCGGGCGATGGAGGCAATGGAGCAGTCCATTGGGTTCGTCATAAATACGTTCCCAAAGGAGGCCCCGATGGCGGCGATGGCGGCCGTGGCGGTAATGTGGTCCTGCGTGTCGACCACCATACTGACAGTCTTCGCACATTATTCTTTAAGCCCAAGGCAGTTGCAGAAGCTGGTCAGGCCGGGGCGCGCCAGAATAAAACCGGCCGTAATGGGAAACATTTTCTGGTCAAAGTGCCGGCTGGAACGCTCGTGCACCAAGTCAATGAAGATGGAGAAAAGGGGGAATTGGTCGCCGACCTGACCCGCGATGGCGAGGAATTTGTCCTCTGCGAAGGCGGCAAAGGCGGCCGGGGTAACGAACATTTTAAAAGTTCGACCAACCGGGCCCCCGCCGAAGCAGAGCCCGGTCAGCCTGGTCAAGAGGGGTGGTATTTCTTCGAATTGCGTAAAATTGCTGATGCCGGCATGGTTGGATTTCCCAACGCCGGAAAATCCAGCCTCGTCGCCGCGCTCAGCGCCGCACGTCCGAAAATTGCCGCTTATCCCTTTACGACCCTCCAGCCCATGGTTGGGGTCATCGAATACCCCGGCTTCATGCGGGCCACGGTGGCGGATATTCCGGGACTCATCGAAGGGGCCCACGCCAACCGAGGTCTCGGTCATGAGTTCCTCCGCCACATCATGCGCTGTCGCGTCCTGCTTTTTGTGCTGGACATGGCCGCTAGCGACGGCCGGGAGCCATGGGACGATCTCGCCTCCCTGCGGACGGAAGTGAGTTTGTACAGCGATGAGCTCGCCCAGCGGCCATGGCTGATCGTGGCCAATAAGCTCGATGTCGAGGGATCGCGGGCTCGGCTGAAAATCTTAAAACAACGATTTAAGAAGATCGAGATTATTGAGTCATCGACCCTTGGCGATCCCGGGGTGGACGCGCTCAAGGCCCGGTTGCAGACGCTCGCCTCGCGGCCGCGGTGATCGGGATCAGGCGCCGTGGGCTCCGCGTACTCTGTGAGCTCCGCGGGCTCCGTGAGCGTACCGCCTGCTTCTCAGTCGGCACTGGTTCCGTTCTCTCGGGTTCGCCGGCTTGATTTTATGGAAAACAACCCGCGATGCGTCGCCTCTTGAATTTGCCGCGAGGCTGGTGATTTTGAACGAAACCCGATCTGCGGCAGTCTTTCTCTAACAACTTCTGTATTCCCCGCCATGAAACTCCATTCCCATCTTCCACGCCGCCGTGCGCGCGGCTTTACCTTGGTCGAAATCGTCCTAGTGCTCGCCATTATCGCCTTGCTGCTGGGCGTGGCCGTCAAAGGCCTGACCGGTGTGCTCGATACCGGCAAGGACGTTCGCGCCCGGGCCGATATTGATGCTTTTGGTAGCGCCCTTATTACGTATCAAAGCGTGGCTTTGCGCTATCCCAGCACCGAACAAGGTCTGAAAGCACTGGTCGATAAACCGACCACCGCCCCGCAACCACGCCAGTGGCGCCGGATGATGGAGGAAATCAAACCTGATCCATGGGGAAATGATTATTATTACGTTTTCCCAGGCAAGAAAAACGGTCTGAGCAAGCCGGACATCGGTTCTCGTGGGCCGGACGGCATCGAAGGCAACGAAGATGATGTCGGCAACTGGCCAGTGAAGTAACCGGCCGCTCGCGTGGCCTTTTGACCTAATGAACTGTCACCGCCACGTGCTGTTGCCGCCCGCCCGGAGTGCCACCGCTCCGCGCTGGCTGGGTTGGGCGCGGTCGCGACCGACCTGCGTCAGCGGGCTCGAGCCGGCCCGGTTCGGCGGGCTCAGGTCGGCCCGGTTCGGCGGGCTCAGGCCGTCCGGTACTACGAGTTCTGGGCATGTGCTCAGGGGCCGGGCGCCGGGGTTTACTCTTGTTGAGATCGTTATCACGCTGTCCATCGTGGCCATGCTTATTGCCATGGCTTTGGGATCGACGATCACCCTGAGCCACACGCGGGCCCTTGAAGAACCGATGAGCAAGGTGCAGGAATTCGCGAAAAAAGCGCGTAACCTCGCCATTTTGGAGCAGCGTCCGTACATGGTGGAAATCATGCCGCATTCGGTGGCGCTCTTTTCACTTGTGTCCACTTCTGGGGCCACGGCCGGCGTTTTTGGTGCCGCGGAGGCCGCCGCCCCCAAAGGGCGCCTTGATTTTTACGATTTTGACCCGGACGTCGTCCTCAGCGTGAGACGCTGGCGCGCCTCCGAATTCGCCCCGCCTGGACGCCAAATCTGGGTTTTTGAACGCAGCGGATTGTGCGAACCTCTGGCCGTGCGCGCCGAAAGCGTCAACGGATTTATTGAAGTCAGTTTTAACGCCCTCGATGCTCACGTTGAGGACAAAGCGTCGGAAATACGATGATGATTCATTCCCATGATTCCCGCGCCCGGCAGGCGCAGGCCGGAGTGGCTCTCATCGAGGTCATCCTCGCGGTCGCGCTCTTTGGCATGGCCGCTCTCGGCTTGCTGCGCGCCCTGACGTACATGTCGCAAGCTTCCAACAGCGCGAAAATGGAGTTGCGTATGATGGCCGTCCTGCAGTCCACCCTCACCCAGTTCGCCCGTCAGCCGAAAATTGAGGAAACCGCCCGCCCCATCGTCAGCGATCCGGATGAATCCGGCGTCTGGACCGAGACGCGCATCGTCGAGATGAATGAAAAAAATGGCAATTTGCTGCAAACGGACGAGGGCGAGGAAGGCGGCCGCGAGCCCCTGACTCAAATGTTCCAGATTATCGTCACGGCCTATTGGGAGCTGGGCGGTCAACGCGGCGAGGAAACCGCCGAAACATTTCGATACGCCCCATTGTTCCAGCAGGCCGCCCAATAATCATCTTTTCAGTATTGGCGTTGTTATCATAAAGATTTTCAAGAATTCGACCGTATCCACACAAGAATTACCACCCGCCCACACGCCCATTCACCCACGCCCTCGATGAACGCACTCCACTCCGCAGGATCCCTCTCCGCCCAAGGGTGGTGTCCGGCCCGCCGCCGGTCCGCCGCGGTGGGAGCGGGAGAGATTCAGCATTCTCGACATAATGCATTTACTCTCATTGAGGTGGTGCTATCGCTGGCTATTACCGGGCTGTTGCTGGCCGGTGTGTTTGCGGTGGCCCAAGCTGCCACCTCCATGGCCGATGAGGTGGCGGGTAGCCAGGAGCGAGCCATGCTGGGGCAAAGTTTTACTGGGTTGTTGCGACGGACATTCGAGCAAGTGCCCGGCAATGCCAAGGTCGAGCTCA
>JALRGB010000418.1 GCA_023253575.1 Verrucomicrobiales bacterium | reverse complement strand
GACCACCATCCCTACGCCTTCACCAGCTGGATGGCCGGCGGCGGCGTGAAGCCCGGCCTGAGCTACGGCGAAACCGACGACCTCGGCATGAACGTCCAGAGCGATCCGGTCCACGTGCATGACCTTCAAGCCACCATCCTCCACCTGCTCGGATTCGATCACGAAAAGCTCACCTACCGGTTTCAAGGCCGCGATTTCCGGCTCACCGACGTGCACGGACATGTCGTGAAGGACCTCCTCGCGTGAGGCCGACGAAGCAAAAAAACCACCCCCGGGAACGCCGAGCCCCAGCTCGGCGTCTCCATACGCTCTCATCTCCAGCCGCGAAATGCGGCCCGGTGTGCGCTCACCGCCAATCTTGGACCTTTCGCTCTTCACGATGAACCCGTCCCCACGCCACCCCTCGCTCATGCGCCACGCCTGGCTGATTGTCGCGTTGCTGATACCCGTGGCCCTCTTGAACTACCTCGACCGGCAGCTGCTTGCGTCGATGAAATTCTCCGTCATGGGGGACATCACCGACATTAAATCGGACGCCAACTGGGGGCGGATGCTCGGGCAGTTCAAATGGGTTTACGCCTTCCTTAGTCCGGTCGGCGGGTATCTAGCTGATCGGTTCGGTCGGCGCTTCATCATCAGCGGCAGCTTGTTTGCTTGGTCAGCCGTCACTTGGTGGACCGGCCATGTGGAATCGTATTCCGAACTACTCTGGGCGCGTTCATTGATGGGCGTGAGCGAAGCGTTTTACATTCCCGCGGCGCTCGCGCTCATCGCCGATTATCACGCGGGTCCGACGCGATCGCGCGCCATCGGACTGCATCAGATGGGTATTTATTGCGGTGTCATTGTCGGTGGTTTCAGCGGATATGTCGCTGACACGCCCACTCTCGGCTGGCGCTGGGCCTTCGATGCCTGCGGCGTGATTGGCATGCTGTACGCCGTGCCTCTGGTCATGCTCTTGCGCGACGTGCGCCCTGCGGGAGGAACCGCCCCCTCCGCGGCCTCGCCGCTTTCCTCTGTTAGATCATTGATTTTCAATAAGTCATTTCTTCTACTGGTACTCTGCTTCACCCTGCCGGCGCTCGCTGCTTGGATTGTGCGCGACTGGATGCCAGCCATTCTCAAAGAGGAATTCAACCTCGGGCAGGGCCGGGCCGGCGTGTCCGCCACCCTATTCTGGCAGGTCGCCGCCATTGTTGGCGCCATTGTCAGCGGCTGGCTGGCCGACCAGTGGATGCGCCATTCTGACCGCGGCCGCATCCGCACCAGCGCCCTTGGCATGGTCATGATCATACCAGCCATGTTTGGGGTCGGCTTTGCTCCGCAGACCGGGATGCTCTGGGTGGCCATCGCCTCGCTCATTCTGTTCGGATTGGGCTGGGGGTTCTTTGACACCAATAACATGCCCATCCTCTGCCAAATCACTCAGCCCAATCAACGCGCCACGGGCTACGGTATCATGAACCTCGTCAGCATCAGCGCCGGCGGCTTGGCCGACTGGGGATTTGGTGTCTTGCGCGATCATCAAGTCCCGCTGCTGGTCATCTTCAGCCTCTTCGCCGGCGCCACCCTACTCTCTGTCCTCCTCGTGCTTCTGATCAAACCACGCTCAGACATCGCCTAACCACACGCTTTCTCAAGATTTCCACCTGCCACCTGCCACCTGCCACCCGCCATGAAAATCACATTTCGACACCTTACGGTCGTTCTCACGTTGACCAGCGCGCCCGTTTGCCTTGACGCCCGGGAGCCCGCTCCTGCTCCCGCGCCGACGGCCGACAGCGCGAACGAAAGCGAAGATCCTCGCATTTTCCGCACCACCCTCCGTCGCCCTGGCGAGGGCGGTGTGCATACTTGGCGCATACCAGGCTTGGCCGCCACGCCGGCCGGCACTCTGATCGCGGTTTTTGACATCCGACACACCAGCGCCGGCGACCTACCCGGGGCGATCGATGTCGGGGCGATGCGATCGACGGATGACGGCACAACCTGGGGGCCGCTGCAGTCGATCATTGACTATGACGCCACCGTTCCTGGGTCGCTCGGCAACGGGGTTGGCGACCCGGCCATTCTGGTTGATCGCCAAACGGGAGCCATTCTGGTGGCCGCTTTATGGTCACAAGGAGCGCGCGCGTGGGCGGGAAGTGGGCCGGGACTGACTCCTGAAGAAACGGGACAACTCGTCATCACGCGCAGTTCCGATGAGGGAGTGACTTGGTCCAAGCCGGTTTCCATCACCGCCCAAGTCAAAAAGCCAGAGTGGCGTCTGTGTTTTCAGGGCCCGGGTCACGGCATTCAAACCCGCGATGGCACCTTGGTTTTCCCTGCTCAGTACAAAGATGAAACCAATACCCCTCACTCGTGCTTCATCGCCAGCACCGATCATGGCCTCACCTGGCACATCTCCCCGGCGGCAGCTCCGGACGGACCGCCCACCAGCGAAAGCTCGATCGCTGAATGCACCGACGGCACGCTTCTGCTTTCCATGCGCGATGAATCACGCTCCGGACAGCGCCTCTGGGCCCGGTGGAAATGGAGCGGCACCTTTCCCTCTGGCCAATGGTCCCCGTCATGGCGCGGAGTCACCGACCCAACGTGCATGGGCAGCCTGCTCCAAGTCCCCGAGGGCGGTCCCTTGTTGTTCTCCAACCCCAATCACCCGAAACAACGAATCAACCTGACCATCCGGACCAGCGCTGACCAAGGCCACACGTGGAGCGACGGCCGCCTTCTCCACCCAGGCCCCGCCATGTATTCATGCCTGACTGCCATGCGCCATGGAAATATCGGCATCCTCTATGAAGGGAGCGAACCAGGCGGACTCGTCTTCGCACGCCTGCCTCTCGACTGGGTGACCCAGCGCTAAAAACTAGGCAAGATACCGAGGGATCGCCCGCGCCCACGTCGACACCAAAAAGGAGCGGGCGCCCCGCGACGGCCGTTCAAGGCGCATTTTCCGCCGCCTTCGGGGATGCCCCCGCCGCGGCTCTCTGCTGCCGGACCCACTCGAGCGCCTCTTCTTTGGTTCGAAGCGCCCCCTCGAGCTGCCGTGTCTGAATTTCCTCCAGCCACCCGCGCATGGCAGGTCCTTGCGGAACTCCCAGCTGCATCAAATCGTATCCATCGACAAGGCGAGGCGGGATGAGCGGCTCGTGAGAAAACTCCTCCGCTTTCGCCTGCAGAAATTCCAGATTGTCCAGCATACCATGACTGCCGAGGCAATCGACACGGTGGAGCTGCAATTCATCAGCGAAGGTTTCGCGGGCCATGAAGCGCTTTAGCTTTGCGGGGCGCAACTGCTGCACATTTATAAAGGCCATGTGGTAAGCGACCATGGCCGTCGCGCGGGTCACGACGTCGTTGGGAAAGCGAAGTCGACGCAGGATGTCCTCCGTCATTTCAGCGCCCAACCGGTCGTGACCATTAAAACGAATCCGCTGCGCCACCTCGTCCCAGGACCGCGTAGCCGGCTTGGCGATGTCATGAAGCAGTACCGCCAGCAGCAACGGCACCGAAATATCAACCGGGAGCAGCGAAAGCATGAGCCGGGTATGTACAAAAACATCCCCTTCCGGATGGTATTGCGGCGGCTGATCGCATCCTTTTAACTGCAGAATCTCAGGTATGATCCCGGCCATCAGTCCGCTGTCGCAAAGCAAGTCGAACCCGCGCAGCCGGTTTGGATGCACCAACGTTTTAACAAACTCATCACGAATGCGTTCCGCCGCAATCAATGGAAGACGAGGCGCTTCAGCTTGCACGGCCTGCCACGTCTTTTCCTCGATTTCGAAATCGAGCACGGTAGCAAATCGCACCGCCCGCATCAGGCGCAGGCGGTCTTCGCAAAAGCGCGCCTGCGGGTCACCGATGGCCCGGATCACGCGGGCCGACAGGTCGGCCTGACCGCCGACATAATCGAGCACCCGCCCTTGCACTGGATCGAGAAAAAGCCCGTTGATCGTAAAATCACGGCGCTGCGCATCCTCTACCGCAGTAGTAAACCGCACGGAATCCGGATGGCGTCCATCGCCGTAATCGCCATCTTGACGAAAAGTGGCTACCTCAAAATGATGACCACCCGCCCGCACAATGACGACACCAAAGTGGGCGCCGACCGCCAGACTGTGTGGAAAAAGCGACATCACAACGGCCGGTAGCGCACTGGTGGCAATATCGTAATCGTGAGGCTCCACTCCGCGCAGAAGATCGCGCACACACCCGCCCGCAAACACGGCTTCATGGCCGTGCTCGCGCAGGCGCCGGACAATTTCTTCGGCATGAACGCGCATGCCCGCACCGGACCACGCCCCCGTCCATCCCGCAAGAGCTTCGTCACAATGAGCAAAACAACCGACTGCAGGCTCAAACATCCAAAATAAATCCCCCCATGCATTAAAGTCTTGACCAGTTGGCCGGTTCCATGCTGCGATTACTCTTCCACCACCACAAAAATACCCTATATTCATGAAGTACCTCATACCTCGTCTGGTGTTGGTTGGCACACTTGTGTCGACCAGCGCTTGGGGGCAGATCCCGCTCCCCCCAGCTGCCGCCTATCCACCGGGCTCGGGCAGCAACCCGGGTTATACCGTCCGAACCGTGCAAGCACCGGAAGAAGCGGTCATTGACAACACCTTCCTCAGGGCTGTGCGCCAGCTCAACGGCACCCTGACCGATGCCGAAGGTGCCATCCTACCGGATGTCTCCGAGCCCGGCCCGCAGCCAGGGGGCGTGACCTTCACCGATTTCATTGATTTCGCCGAGGAGGAATTCAATAGCTCCGGTCAATTTTTCGAAGACCGCCTGTTTCCCGGCCTAGCCCTCGGCGGTCTCAAAAACAATTTTGCCACCGAAGTCGTGGCCTATGTCGAGCTGCCAGCCGGGCCGATCCGGATGGGTGTGACCGCGGGATTCGCCCGTACCGACGAAGTGAATGACGACGGCTGGAAATTGTTCTGCGGCCCGAATCCACGCAGCTATTTTGCCACGGAAATTGCTGAATTCGAGCGCGATGCGCCCGGTTTTCCCAATGGCACCGAGCTCGCCGCAGGTAATCGCAATGAATTCACCATTAACGTGCCACAGGCAGGTGTGTATCCATTTCGACTCCTCTACTGG